>JAYYRF010000271.1:0-3117 GCA_036127535.1 Myxococcota bacterium
TCGGGGTATTTTTGCATCAATGCATCATAAATCTGTAATTCAATCGGAAATCGGTAGTACAGCAAGGGAATTTGTTCTTGTACGACGGCCGTTGATTTTTCTCCTCCAAATCCGCGTGCGTTCGCGTATGCGAGTCCTTGTATGAGGTGTGCACCACCACATGTATACTTGAAAATGCCCTGTTTCTTTTTCTCAAATCCCGCTTGGTTTTGGTATGCTTGGGCTAAAAAACGTGTTTCTTGGTGAACGACGGCCGCCGTAAAGACCGTAAGAGAATGGAGATCCATTTGTAGACGGTTGCTTTCCCAACGTAGATCAGTGGGTGCCATAGCACTAAGGCCTTGTAGGCTCCATGGGATATCATTGGGGCTTTGGAAAGAAGACAGGTTCTTTTGGGGTTCGAGATGGGTCTGTAAGAGGCTATTTTTGTATAGATCGAGAAATTGCTTCTGCTGTCCTTGGACGGTTACGGGGTAATCGGCTGGGACACCGATTTCCGTAAGAACTTTGAGTGCCAAATCTGTATGAGGTTCAATGAGAATACGAGTACCATCCACCTCCTTTTGCATCGGAAAGTCTACAAACTGTTGGTTGTCATGTTTTTGTAGTATGGCATACTCTTGAAACAAGCGATCCAGTGCCTTTTCTCCGGTGGGAAGTTGTATTTCGGGTCCCAAGGCGAGAAAGGCATGTAAAAGTGCCCAAGGATTGTCCATTAGAATACCGTGCTGTTTGATCATTCCTTTGAGTGCATTTTTACTCGCGGTGTGCATATCATTGAATGCGATGGGGGTATCAAAGCGATATTCCTTCGTCACCGGCAGAGACAAAGAGGCTAAATTTTTTGTCGAGTAGACCGTTTCTCGTGGCGTCGAAGTCGAGGTGACCTGTTTGGTTTGCAGAGATTGAGTTTCCGATTCCGGACTTTGGGGAACAGAAGGGTGGACTGGGCTCGGATCTGAATTACAACCGAAGAAAAGAAGAAAGAGCATCTAAGGGCTCTTCTCATCCGCCGCCTTTTGGGCCTCTTCTCTATCTATCAGAGCTTGTCGCACGTCAAATACTTCGATGTGGTCTTCGAAGAGTAAATAGAGCATATCATCTTCAACCGCGATACGAGGATGTGCAAGGGGCGTTTCTGTAATGCGGATTTGAAAGTCAATTTTACGGGGATTTTTAAACTTGAATAGATCTCCGTAGTCTGTAAGAACCCAAAGTTTATTTTTCTCATCGAGAGTCATGTCCAAATATTCAAAGCTTGGCCCTAATTTCGTTTTATCGATGAGAATACGATGTCGAAATCCATCGATGCTGTACTGAATCAGTTTATCGTTGAACGCGAGTAGCAACTTCCCGTTCGGAAGAACCTCAGCCGCAGTAGGGGTTCCATCTTGGAGTTCAAATTCAGAAATTTGTTCAGAGTCGAGTTTGTAGCATTTCCCGCTTTCTTGTATGATTGCGCAAAGAGCTTTCTTCCTCTTGATGTATAAAAGGTAGGCTGTGCCTCCCATTTTGGCAGATGCTGGATAACTGTGATCCATTTTCCACGATCGAAGAACCTCGCCTTTGTCATTGAATACTTGAATACGGCCATTGGCATCGAGGCTTGCAAAACCAAAAAGATCTTTCTTTTGGGGTATAAAAACGATGTCTACCGGATTGATGAAAAGGCCGCCTTTCTTTTCGGCTGGAGAACCAGAGACGTACCATGGGCGTCCTTTTTTGAACCATTTGTTGGTTATGGACGGCTTGTTTTGTCCGTATATTTTTTCCATTCGACCATTTTCATTAAAAACTTGAATTCGGTTGTTTCCGGTGTCTGCTACCCAAACCATTCCGAAAGGACTAATCTCCAATGACAGTGGTTCTCCGAAGCTTTGTAACTCTCCTTCACTCCAGCCTGTCTGTGACCATGGAGGAACCATTAGATTTTTGCCTCCGATCAGCTCGCGTATCGCATAGTAGTAATTCACGTGCGACCATCTTTTTTTGGCCTCTTTTCCTCTTGCGCGCAGGGCGGCTCGTTCCAAACATGGAATGGCATTGGCATTCTTGAGTTTTCGCAAGGCTTCACGGGCTTTGTCGTTGGCGTCGAGGGCTTGTATGCGGTACCCTTCTGGAACGAAAAGAGAAACTTTTTTGCGTAAGTATAGAGGGCCATCAGAACCGGCATCGCATAAGAAGTCTAGCGATTTTTTGTCACTCAATTCAGAATCTATGTGGATATTGTAGTTCTCTTTGACCTTTTGGTTGAGGCGCTCTTTTTCGCGCTGGGCTGTTTTGCTCTCAAGCCACTGGTCATAGCGTTTGATAGCCGATCGGTCGGTAAAATTGACGGCGATTTCCGCAATGAAGAGATCCTCGGACACGATACCCGGATAGGCATCGTCGATTAAGATTTTGATAGTTTTACCCTTTGTATTTACGCCGAAATCGAATCGTTTCATTTTATCTTGGATTCGTCTTGGATTACCTTGTTGTTCTCCGTCAACAAATATACGAATGATCTTGGGGCGCGCATATTCTCGATAGCTACGACGTCCTTTTTGATAGTTCCCCGGCCATATCGATAGGGTTTGAATCTCTGTTGTTTTGTTGAGTTTGAGTTCCAGCCATTCCCCAGCACCATTTCCAGAGACACCTTCAGACCAACCTGTACTGAGTAATCCATCGACGGCATGGGATGGTTTGTGTGTTCCGTCTTCGTCTTTTAGTGTTGAGGATGCTGTGGTGATAGCGTGGGCAAGGGAAGAGAGAAGAGCAAAAAGCAAGACCATAATTTTATTTTGATTTGGGTTACGTATTGTCCCAACACAGAACAGTTGGTTCGTCTTCCGGTTTGGGCGCTAAAAATCTGGGTTTGGGTAAAGAAGATCCTTGATACCAAGGATTCATGTAAGACGTGAGCTTATACGTTGCTGAACCTTCTTTTGCGTCGGGTTCAAAGAACATCATGCCCGTTAATTGTTTGTGTTCAATGTTTGTAAAGAACCCAAGTAATTGGCTGTTGTCTACGGTATAGCGGCGATCTTGGTTGAGTTCTTTGGGCGGTAATACCTGGACGGGACCGTATAAGTTAAACACAAAGGCGTTGTGGCTAATCTTTTGCGGGTGATT
>JAYYRF010000272.1:0-9224 GCA_036127535.1 Myxococcota bacterium
GTATGTTGGCATCCTTGAATGAAGAGCAAGAAAGACTGTATGACGAGCTGCTTGGTCGCATCCAAGAAACAGATATTTCTTCCCCGTATTTTGACAGCCCCTATTGGTACTACTACCGAACCGAGAAGGGAAAAGCCTATCCCATATATTGTAGAAAGTATGAGACCTTAGAGAATCCCGAAGAGATCTTTTTAGACTTAAACCGTTTAGCGGAGGGAAAAGAATATATAGACGTAGCCAGTTGGTCGATTAGTGATGATCATCGTTATGTAGCTTACAGTATAGATGAAACCGGTCGCGAGGTATATTCGATTCATATTCAAGATCTGCAAACCGGAGTATTAATTCACGAAATACCGAACACAACGGGTTCCCTTTGCTGGTCGGGGGAACATTGGCTTGTGTACTCGGTCGCAGATGAGACGCTTCGTCCGCACCAAATTTATCGGTATCATTTTGAGGCGGGCTCAACACTGCTGTACCAAGAAGAGGATGACCAATTTCGGGTATACTTTTATCGTTCGGCTTCTCTGAAGTACATCTTTTTGTTGTCGAGCTCAAAATTGACAACCGAGGCTCATTATGTAGACGCATATGGGACGAGCGAGGAACCGACCCTTTTTTCCAAAAGGCATCCGAAAATGAAATATTGGCCGGATCACGAAGAAGACCGTTTCCTAATTCGCAGCAACGATTGTGATGACGAAGAGGGAAACCACATTGATGCGAGGAAGAATAATCAGATCTCCAGTGCTTTGATATCCCAAACAGATCGCTCGCATTGGACGGAGGAAATCGCGCATCGTCATGACGTTCAGTTGACAGGAATCGAGCTATTTTCATCCTTTTGGGTTCTTTTTGAACGGGAGAACGGCTTGGAGTATATACGGATTATCGATAAAAAGAGGAGTGATGATTACCGTATTCCCATGCCGGAAGAGGCTTTTACTACATGGGGTTCTATCAATCCGGATTTTGAGGCCAGAGCATTTCGCTTTGGGTATAGCTCTTTGGTCTCCCCGGAATCGATCTATGTCTTTGAACTCGATACCCAAGACTTGATATTGCAAAAAGAGTATCCGGTGTTGGGGTATAATCGGAACCAATACATATCGGAGAGGCTAATGATCCCATCGCACGATGGTACACGGGTTCCCATCTCTTTGGTTTATCGAAAGGATATAGATACAACACAGCCACAACCCTTATTTTTGACGGCATATGGTGCATATGGAACGACGATAGACCCCTATTTTTCTTCTGTTCGATTGAGTCTTCTCGATCGAGGGGTTGTCTATGTTTTGGCTCATCCGCGTGGTGGGGGTGCCTTGGGGCGACAATGGTACGAAGATGGCAAGTTTTTAAAGAAGAAGAATACATTCCTGGATTTCATCGCCGTATCAGAACATCTGATCGAGAAAGGCTACACGAAATCGGATCGATTGATCATATCGGGTGGATCCGCTGGAGGATTGCTGATCGGTGCTGTGCTAAACATGCGGCCAGAATTGTATTTTGCTGCAATTGCTGATGTTCCCTTCGTCGATGTTGTAACCACGATGTTGGATGATTCCATTCCATTAACCAGTGACGAATGGGAAGAGTGGGGTGATCCGCGAGAAAGGGTGTTTTTCGACTACATGCTGTCGTACTCCCCTTATGACAATATTCAACGTCAAGATTATCCGCATCTGCTTGTCATCAGCGGTCTGAACGATCCTCGGGTACAGTATTGGGAGCCCACCAAGTGGGTCGCACGATTGAGAGATCGGAAAACCGATGAGAACGATTTGATATTGAAAACACACATGGGAGCGGGGCACATGGGGCAATCAGGTCGTTACGGCTATCTCAAGGATATCGCGTTTGAATACACTTTTATACTCGAAAAATGGCGGCAAGCTGGATTTCTGGCTTTGTTTTAAGTTGGGGTGGAGGCAATTTGTTGAAGAAGAGCCTTTGCGATCTGCTTGGTGCGCATAAAATTTCCGGGAGATTCTGCGATTTTTTGCAAAAGCAGACGGGCATCTTCTTTGTAGCCCTGCGCCGCGAGGTAACGAGCGCGGGTTAATTGTAGTTCGGAAACATTGGGCGCTTCCTTTTCGGCTACCTCCAGATAGCGTTTGCAGTTGTCTAAATGTCCACTGCTTAGCCACAACGCTCCCAAAGAGGTGAGAGAGTACCAGGTTGGATCTCCCATTCGAGATGCCTCAAAGTATAATTGAGCAGCTTTTTCCCAATCGGATTGAATCTCGGCGGCCATACCCTCTAACGTTTTTTGGAGAGAGCCACTTTGTTGTGAGGCGAGCTTGAGCATGCCTTCCGGAACCGAGGCTTCCATCCAAAGCAATGCCTGTGAAAAGGGCTCGGTGGAAGGAAACTCTTGCAAAAGTTTCAGTTGCCCAATTAGCTCTTCCTTTTGACCCATAGCGGCATAGATCTCCGCCAAAGAAAGCATGACGAACGGTTTCGCAGGGCCAGCAGAATCGATTTTTGAAAGGAAGAATCGCTCGCCGAGTCCGAGGTGTCCCGAAATACGAATAATGGTTCCAATCGCTCGATATGGACCCGAACTCTCGGGATTCTCTTTTTGTGACTCTTGTAGCTTCTTTAATGCCAATGGTCCTCTACCCGTCGCAACATAGAGCATCCCTAGCGATATGAGTGCATCTTGGTGATCCGATTGTATCCTCAATATGCGCTCATACAGCTTTTCGGCTCCAGAGGTGTCTTTCTCTTGGATTTTTTGGGCGGCATCGGATAGCCATTTCTCAATGTCTTCAGCATGTTCCATGATAAACCTCTCTAAAAGGAGCATAACCGATGGGCTTACTATTAAGCAACGGACCCAAAGATGCGCGCTTAACATTGGTCTTGGCGCACGGCGCAGGAGCCGGAATGGATACGCCGTTCATGGATTCGATTGCAGAGGGACTGGCCGCTAAGGGCTTTCGCGTCGTCCGTTTTGAATTTCCCTACATGCAAAAAGCGCGGGAAGCCGGGAAAAAGCGCCCCCCAAATTCAGCTTCGATCCTAGAAGAGCACTTTCTTTCGGTATTGGCGTCTCAGTCTGGTGAAACGGTGATCGGAGGTAAATCGATGGGTGGACGGATTGCATCGGTCATTTTGGAGCGATCGAGCGCCAAGGGATGTATATGCTTAGGGTATCCGTTCCATCCACCGGGAAAACCCAATTCCTTACGGATCCAGCACTTACAAATTCCAACCAAGCCCATTTTAATTCTCCAAGGAGAAAGAGACCCATTTGGGAAGAAAGAGGAGGTAGAAGGTTACTCTCTCCACTCCTCCATCCAAATAGGTTGGATTCCGGACGGCGAGCACAGTTTCAAGACAAGGAAGAAATCGGCGTATAAATGGGAAGAGAATCTATCTCACGCAGTGGATCAGATGGACGCATTTTTGACGAGGCTATCCGCAACATAGAACGATGTTGTTATGGGATTGATCGCGAGATTTTTTAACCACTTGGTGATGGGGATATGTCAGAAGAAACAGGTGAAAACAATGGATTCAATACGAAACGCTGGTTGTTGGCAGGGTGCGTCATCGTTGGGTCACTGCTTCTCGTGGTGATGGTGATGTTGACCGTTGTTATTGTTCCCAATTTCATCAATATGGGTTTCAAGGCCAAGAGAGCCGAAGTCCCCTCGAACCTCAGAACCATTAAAACGGCGCAGATGCAATACGAAAGTCAATGGAAGCAGTTTGTGCCGGCCAAACCGTATCCACCGACTCCGACCAAAACCACACAGCGATGGGAAGGAGGTAACTCCGGTGGTTTTAAGGTGTTGGACTGGCAACCGGGTGGCGAAGTGCGGGGATCGTACTGGGTGGAAGTCCACGGCGAAGACTTCACGGCCTATGGTGTTTCCGATCTGGATGGTGATGGTGTATATGCCACGTACGTAGCAACCAAAAGCGAAAATCCACATTTGATAACCACGCCGAATGTATATTAAGAATCGGAGTGGCCTCGACTTTGAAGGATTTGCTGGACGGCGTCCGCTTCGTTTTCTGCTTTCGAAAAAGGAAATACGTACCGACAGCCTTCGCGGTATCGATTGCAGCCCCAAGCCGCGCGGCCGCGAATAAGAGAGCCTTTTTTGCATTGTGGGCACTTGAGCCCAACGGGAGTGACCGGCTCCGAAGTCGGAGCAGCGGAAGGTTCTACAGGTTTGGATGGGGCGGCTTTGTTTTGGGTGCTGGATGCAGCATTAAAATCAAAGACGACCCGACCCTCTTTATTCAGTTTTAGACCCGCTTCGAAGGTCTTTTTATTCCTTTTCGACTTAAATCCCTTCACTTTTGGCGTCGAGCCTTTTTCAATCAGATTCTTGATCATTCGATTGCTTAGGGTTCTACCGGCTACCGTTTCGAAAATCACGAAACTACACGATTGGCCGTTGGCACAACGATAGACTTTGCCCCGCTTGCGAATCGGTGTGCTGCAAATCGGACAAGAACCGAGGGACGGGTTGTCATTTTGGATGAGTTGTTCCGGTACGGGAGCCGCAGAGTCCTTAATGCTTAGGATCATGGTCGAAAGATTGCTCTTTATGTCCTGCATGAAGTTCTCACGGCTTTCCTTTCCCTCGGACATCGATGAGAGCCTGGACTCCCATAGCCCTGTCATTTCCGCGCTCTTTAACTCTGAAATGGGAATGGCTTCGATGAGGTTTCGTCCTCTTTGTGTCGATCGTAAGCTCTTTTTTTCTCGTTGTAGATAGCCTCGTCGAATCAGATTTTCAATGATACTGGCTCGGGTGGCCGGAGTGCCCAAACCTGCATTTCGCATGGCTCTTTGTAGTTCTTTATCTTCCAAATCTTTTCCCGCCCTTTCCATGGCGCCCAAAAGAGATGCTTCTGTGTAAGAGTTGGGTGGTCTCGTTTTTCCTTCGATTGCCTTTGGGTCTTTGACGATGCATGAAAGACCTTTTTGTATGTCGGGAAGGTTGGTATCGGAATGTTTGGCGGGTGGGTCGACCGCTTGCCAGCCGGCTTCAAGTCGTACTTTTCCTTTGGATTGAAACAACAAAGGGGATTTTAAATCTTTGGGAATTTCGACATCGGATTTGGCTGGTACAGAGACAACCAAGTCTCGCAAGTGAAAGATTGCTTTGGGAGAAAAGACGGCCAGGAACCTTCTGGCAACCAAATCAAAGATGCGCTTTTCGTCTATGGTTAGATTGACGGACAGCGGTGATTTTCCCGTTGGGATGATCGCATGGTGATCTCCCACCTCTGCCGCATTGTATATGCGTTTGTTTTTGGTAAGTGGTTTTTGCTCGATAACCGCAATGTGTGGTTTGTAGGGGGGGATGGTCTTGAGGGTCGCCAGAAGCTTTGGTATCGTGCTCGCCTGATCCGGTGTCAGGTAACGCGCATCGGTTCGGGGGTAGGTCAGTATTTTATGTCTCTCGTAGAGGGCTTGCGCAATATCGAGGGTTTGTTGTGCACTGAAACCAAAACGTACGTTCGCCCGTTGCTGGAGGGAATTGAGATCATACAGCAGAGGAGGATTTTCCTCTTTCCGTTTATTTTTGGCTTGCGTTACGGTGGCAACTTGATCCTGCACCGCTTCGCAGATACTGTTGGCTTCGGCCAGCGAAAAACGACGCACGGAATTTTCTTTTTCTTCTTTCGAGGCCTTAGCAGGTAGTTTTTTGAACCAAGTTCCTTTCCAAGTACACTCTTCTTCTTGTGGTTTGGCGGAAAAGTGCGATTCGATTTTCCAAAAGGTTTGCGGTACAAAGTTTTCAATTTCGAAATCGCGCTTTGTGATGAGTGCAAGCGTAGGAGTCTGCACGCGTCCGACGGTCAGAAGCTGGTCGCCACCCGCTTTACGAACCATACAGGTCATGGCGCGTGTTGCATTCAGTCCGACGAGCCAATCGGCCTCTGCGCGGCAACGCGCGGCATCGGCAAGACTATTGTACTGGTTACCGGAGCGCAAAGAGTTCCAACCTGCCTTAATCGCCGCCTCGGTCAAGGAGGATACCCATAAACGTAAGATCGGGTGCGAGCATTTCGAAAGTTGGTAGACGAATCGGAAGATCAGTTCGCCTTCACGGCCTGCATCACAGGCATTGACCACTTCGGTTACATCTTTGCTGGTAAGAAGTTTTTTTACCTCTCTCCAGTGCTCTCCTTGATCTTTTTTGTAGCGTAAAGCAAAGTTCTCCGGAATCATGGGGAGCTGCTCCAGTGCCCATCGTTTCCATGCGGGATTGTAGTGAACGGGATCGACGAGCTCGCACATGTGCCCGAAGCACCAAGTGATGCGAAGTCCTCCTCCCTCGTAGTACGTTTTTTTGCGCTGGTTGGCTCCCAAAATACGAGCGAGGTCTCTTGCAACGGATGGTTTTTCTGCAATAACTAATCTCATTATCTCTCCTGTTGTCAATATAAACAGAACGCAGCGAAGTATAAAGGTCATTTTTTGACCTTTTGAGCGAATTGGAAACCGAGAAGTTTGGATATGCCTGTAATGGTAGCTGGATTGCAGAGTGTGCTCTTTGAATTAATTTTCTGGGTTGCTTCCGCGCGCCACTTAGGTCGAATTTTTTCTCCGAGTCCGATCTTCCCTCTTTACCGTCTCAACGGTCGTGATTTTTGTCGGATACCGTCCATAACCGTCATTGTTGGTTTTATGGAGGTCGGATTTGCAAAGTGTATGTCAGATCTTGCATGTGGAGAAGATTTTTTTTTCAAAACCATACATCATAGGTTGAGCATCTTTGTCTTTTCGTATGTGTTTTTGCCACACAAAAGATCGAGTCCATTTCTAGCTTTGTGGGGGCATTTACCGTCTCTTACTGTAGGAGCAAGCTTTGGTCATCGTGTGACAAACAAATCACAATACCGAAAAGACTGGGAAGCAGAACGAATATATAGATTCAATTTCAAACTTGCGAGTCTGAATTTTATTAGCGCGACTGGGACAATTAAGGTTACTTTCTTCACTGATAAACTTTTGAGTATTATTCGAGCACATAATCGACCCAGATTTTTGTTGGAGTTTTTATGGCATATGTAATTTTAGCGTTTGGAAGCATATACAGCTTGTATTGGCTTCTGACTTTTCTTTTCTCTTTGCGAACCAAAGGGGAGCGTTCCGTCATCATTCCGTTGGTCTTCTTGATCTCCTTCGTCGCGATCGCCGTTTTTGGAGCGGTGAAATTGCAAGAGGCATTTGATAATCCGGAAAAACTGACGCTCGCAAACTACCAATCGTTGAAGGAAGGCTACACCCCACAACAAGTGATGGAGGGGTTGGGAGGTCTGACACCGCTCAAGATGCGCAAGATGGCCAAGACCGAGCGAATACGATACGATCTCACCACAAACGGCATCAAAATGCCTCCGTCGATTCGAAACCGACTGGGGGTTGGGACGTACAAGGTAGAAAGAGATGACTCCGCGTTGCCGTTTATGGTTTTGGGCGAACCAAGTCGGATCCTCAGTAAGCCGCCGCGTGTCAAAAAAGATGAAGAGCCGCCACACCTGCTCGGTTTATCTGCCGCGGAGAGACAAAACGGTGTAAAGGGTCTCGTACTCCGCTTCTTCGTGCCAGACAATGACAAGTATTTAGAGCTTCGAAAAGCGCGTTCAGAAGAAGAGAATAAGCTCCGAGAAGAAAACAAAGAAGTAGACTTTGATCCCATTGTTGTTCCCGCTGTGGACGGCAAAGAGTGGACGTTTACGGAAGGTAAAGACTGGACCTATGAGCCCGACGAAACCACGGAGAATATATCGGCAAAGCTCTGTGGCGCCATCGACAAAAATGCAGACTGGAAATGCATCTTCAAGTACGGCGAAGAAAAGCTCATTTGCGAAAAAGCGTGCAAAGAATTCGATAAGAGCAAAATGAGCGATGACTACGAGTTCAAATGGGCTGAGTTCTACTGGGACTTGGGGCAAGAAGTCTGCTCGGATCGCAAAGCGCGTTGTCCGGAAGATGCATACAACACTTGTGTTCAAGAGTGCATCAATCTCGAGGTGGAATCGTTTCCGTATAATTTCGTTGTGAAGCCGATCAAAAAAGACTACCTCGGGTCAGAAGGCAATCAGTTGCGTGCGCAAGTTGATACCGGTCCCAATCTCTCCTTGCAGCTTGCGGGTCTGAGTTCCGGAAGTCCGAGTAGCTTCCGTGGTGGCGCAGATGCGGCGCAAATGCAGTATTGGTTCGAATCGGATCCAATTTTGGACGATGACTTCAATACCGTCGGACGCTTGGTCGTGGCGGGATACTCAAAGGGCAAGTTGGTCGCTTTGGGACAAAATGGACTCGACATTACTGAGGAAGAGGAGCCGTTGCTCTATAAGTCTGGTCAGTGAGAGTTCGAATCATCTAAATACAAAGGAGCCGATCGGCTCCTTTTTTATTTAACGTCGATAGAGTTTGCGATTTTTGTGTTCTCGGCAGCGCGTAAAGACGGCTACGGGATCATCGGTTTGTAGATCTGGATAAAAGCGTTGCAGGTTCTCTTGTAACTCTGCGGATTCGGTGCGGATAAACGGATTGGTTTGGCGTTCGTCTAACATGGTAGATGGAACCACAGAACCACCGTTTTGGCAAATGGAAACCGTTTGGTGGTAGCGTTCTTGGAGCATGGTGTTTTGGGGTTCTACACTAATAGCAAAACGCAAATTGTCTATGGTGTACTCATGTGCACAGCAGACCTTTGTATGGTCGGGTAAGGAGGCGAGTCGCTGCAGTGAGTGATACATTTTAGATGGGGGACCATCGAAAAGATAGCCACAGCCACCCGTAAAAAGCGTGTCTCCACAGAATAGAACGTCAGAGAAGAGATAGGAAACGTGGCCATCGATATGCCCTTCCGTCAGGAAAACGGTTCCACATGCGGAACCGAGTTGTACCTGATCTCCGTCCTCTACACCTTCTGTAATGCCTGGGATTTGGTCTCTACGAGATTTCGAACCCACGACACGGATTTTTGAGAGCATCCCTTTGCGCTGCAGATCGCGATTAATACCAATGTGATCTCCATGAGTATGGGTGTTGATGATCGTTGTCAATTCGAGTGCGTGTTGTCGGCAGTAGATGAGAACTTCTTTCGCAGATGGTCCATCAACGGCCGCCACGAAACCCGGTTCGTATTCAATGAGCCAAATTAAGTTGTCGCTTGCAGCCGGAATTTGGTGAATTTTTAGGTTCTTGCAGCGACTGTAAAAGGGGGGAG
>JAYYRF010000273.1:0-4488 GCA_036127535.1 Myxococcota bacterium
GGTGGTGGTTTCCTTGTGACGTTGGCATGTGTGGCTCCAATCACTGTGATCAACCACCGCATGAACAAAGCGAAAAAAAGTGTTGGTAAGAAAAGAAGTGTGTAAAAATCTGGACGCACATGGACGCAGATTTTTACACACCTTTTTCACGTTTTGGTGTTTTTGCCACAATTTTAACAGAACGTAAATTGGTCAAAGTTTTGGTATATCATGCAATATCGAAAGGTCGGTCTTGATTGGTAAACCGCCTGTTAAGGACTATTGGTGATAATCCTTCCAGCCATTTTTGAGAACATTCCAACACTGTCCGAAGCACGTTCGAAAAGATACCGAATCAATTGTCGAGACCTACCAATCCGGATAGAGGGAGAATCTCGCGCACCACAAGCGTGCGAGCGAGTCTGAACACCAACCCATCAGCATCCATGCGCACCCTTCCCTCGAGCTTTTGGCTCCTATCCTTCAGCTCCTTTCTTTTCTTCTGCTCTTTCAGTATGCTGACACCGCTTCTACCGGACTTCATGAAAAGCTTTGGAGCCGAAGGCTATTTGGGTCTGCACATTACCGTCTTCACCTTGGCGGCGCTCCTATCACGTCCGTTTAGCGGAAAACTCACCGATCAGTGGGGACGCATTCCGGTCATGATTATCGGTGCGTGCATCACCGCTTTCTTCTCTTTTCTATACCCTTTCCTTCCCTACATCACCGCCTTTCTAATCCTCCGCTTCCTGCATGGATTCTCGACCGGCTTTACCCCGACCGGAACCTCGGCTTATGTCACAGACGTACTCCCGGAAAACATGCGCGGCCTCGGCATGGGGGTTCTGAGCTTTTTCGGCATGAGCGGAATGGGAATGGGCAATTTCATCGGCGGTGAGCTCGCATTGCACTGGTCGCTTTCCACGATTTTCTACACCAGCAGCGTCCTTGCCGTCGTCTCCATCGGTGCGATGCTCGGACTCAAGGAAACCCTCGAAGACCGAAAGACCTTTCACCCGACAATGCTCAAAATCTCGACCCGCGACCTCTATGAACCGACGGTATGGGTTCCCTTTGTCGCCATGGCGCTGGTCACCTTCCCGTTCGGCGTCGTTCTCACCCTCTCGCCCGACTTTAGCGAACTCCTCCACATCCCCAATAAAGGTCTGTATTTCGTCTATTTTACGGTCACTTCATTGATCTCGCGGGTCGGTGGCGGAATGATATCCGATCGATACGGCCGACGCATCGTCAGCATGGCTTCCATGCTCTTGGTCACCGTTGGAATGCTTGTGACCGGCGCTGCAACCACCGCCCACGTTCTCTTGGGCGGTGCGCTGCTGTTTGGCTTCGGTTACGGATTGGGCGTACCAAATATCTTTGCGTGGACGGCAGATCTATCGGACGAGTCGATACGCGGACGAGCCTTTGCCACCGTGTTCATCGCGTTGGAGATCGGCATCGGCGCCGGCGCCCTTCTCGCGGGCCAAATGTTTCAAGGCTCCTTGCAAAGCATCGCGCTGCCTTTTTACTCGGCTGGTCTCTTGACTCTACTTGGATTCTTCTTTCTTCTCGTTAAAAAACCGCAACCCAACAACCACAAAAATCCGAACCCGCATCTCGATGCAACCGTCGAGGAGTAGACGGTTTCGCGGATTGCGGCGCGTTGATTTTGCAACCCGCCACACCGGGATATAACGTTATTGATCTATATCAATCATAGAGAAGGAGCGATTCCATGAGAAATCTACAGGCCATTCTTTCCACCTTGGTTGCCTTCGTTGTCACCGGCCTGATCGTCGCGGCGGCCAGCACCAACGGTGTATACTGGAACGATATTTCCCTTTTCGCTCTTTTTGCTTTGGTCGCCTATGCCGTGCAATGGGTCGTATTTCTTCCCTCTTTTTTCTTCCAAACCGAACACTATTTCGATCTCACCGGCTCGTTGACCTACCTCGGTATCGTGGTGTGCGCGATATTTCTCACCCCCAACCTCGACAGCCGCGACATGATTATCTGTGCTATGATCGCCGTTTGGGCCATGCGTCTCGGCTCTTTTCTTTTTTGGCGGGTCAAAAAGTCCGGCGGGGATGACCGCTTTGTCGATCTCAAACCGCACTTCTGGGTCTTTTTCATGGTTTGGAACATTCAGGCACTGTGGGTCTTCCTTACGCTTGCATCCGCCATGGGTGCCATCACATCACCCAACAAGCAAGAACTCGGCGTCTTTGCCCTCGTCGGCTCCATCGTTTGGCTAGTCGGTTTTGTTTTTGAAGTCGTTGCCGACCAACAGAAGACCGCCTTTCGCTCCGTGCCGGAAAACAAAGACAAGTTTATCCAAACAGGTCTGTGGTCGGTTTGCCGACACCCCAACTATTTTGGCGAAATCACCTTGTGGCTGGGCATTGCCATCATCGCCTTTCCGGTACTCTCAGGATGGACCTACGCCACCCTGATCTCTCCGATTTTCGTCGCCTATCTCCTCACCCGCATCAGCGGCATTCCCATGCTCGCAGAAAAGGGACAAAAGAAATGGGGAGACGACCCAGCGTATCAGGAATACCTACGAACAACACCGGTGTTGATTCCGGGACTTCGCTTATAGATCACGCGCACAGAGCCTGCGACATCGCGAGAACAACCTTTGCGGGCGGATACGGCAGTGTGGTCTTCGATCGATGCTGTACGTTTTGATAAAGCTTCGCAAAGGCCTTTTTTTGCTCGGCCCGAACGATTTCTTGCTCTGCATCGGACAATTGCGTCATGCACCAGCGATGAATATCGTAACTGAGTGCCACATGACGCATCTCGTCTTCTCCGATATTCTTCAGCGCGGTTCGCAGGCGAGAATCGGGTAAGACCTCTCCTTGGTACAATGCGCACAAGGCCGCGTACGCTTCGTTCACGCACCCTTCGCGTACGTTATCGATTGCAAACGCCAGTAGAGAACGCTGCGGAACGGCACCGAAATTGAGCTGCGAGTGGGTTCCCCCAAGGGTCTCGGTCAAGGCCGCCATCGCGCGTGCATGCTTGATTTCATCGCAGGATGCCTGCAAACAGCGATTTTGGAGAGATTCCGGTGCGCCAAATCGCTTGAGTTCTGTGCGTATCTGTAAGAACGCCGCCACCGAAGACGCCTCGGCGTGAAAGGCGCGCGCGCTCCAGCGCGCAACCGGCGAAAGGCCACGACCCGAAGAGTCTTTGCAAATCTCGCCGTTTCCTCTTCCTTCGTATGGTATGTCACAGGCATAGGTTTCACAGGAAAACTGATGAAAACCCGTCTCTTGTACCCCGTCATACGAGCAAGAACACAACGATTCGTACCCTTGCGTACAGACGGTTCGGCAGGTCTCTTCCGAGATTTGTCCGTTGGCGTCGAGCAAGAGCGTGAGTTCTTCGGTTGAAATATCCTGCGTGGTTTGCGACGTCCAACAATAGTAGTCTTCTACCGTTGTACATTCGCGGAACGTTTGTGAGAAGTCGTTAAACCCCTCCGAGGCAGTGTCTTTTTCTTCGGCTTCGGTACAACTGGTGAGCAAGGAGCTCAAAACAACGGGTATAGGTATCATATGGTTATCCTCTTCTTTTTTCTAGTGTACCCAAAAGTATGTGTTTCATCAAAGATCTTCTATGTGGAAGTCTATCTGCGACGTCTCCACAGCAGAGCCGCGGGTAATAAGGCGAGAATTCCGCGAAATGGGGAACCTTGGGTCGAAGCGCAACCGGTTTTGTTCTCTGTTTCTTCAACCTCTTCTGTAGATTCTTCCGCCAAATCGATACAATCCGGAAGCTCTCCTGGGTCACTGTCCTCGGTCGGATAGAAGGTTCCGGCTTGGTATAAATAATAGACGCCGCTCTCGATTTCAGGATCCAAGTAATATCGCGCTATCTCGCCCACGGGATGCCCTGGATCGCTATCGTAGCAATTGGGCTGAGCTTCGGCTTGGGAGTAATCGTAGTTGGCGGTCTGCAAAATAAAGGTGTCGGTAATTTCAATCCCGTCCACATTCTCGAGAACTTCAATGGTCGACCGATATCGGGTGATGATTGCTCCCATTTCGTCTTCGT
Organism: Myxococcota bacterium; assembly: GCA_036127535.1. Classification (GTDB taxonomy): domain Bacteria; phylum Myxococcota_A; class UBA796; order UBA796; family UBA796. The sequence goes on from JAYYRF010000273.1 coordinate 4,048, forward strand.
GTACCCCATAGCATTCCGTAGCGAGCACGGCTCCCACAATTTGTGGACAATTTCCATCTGCAACGCATAGTTCTTGCAATTCAGACTCAGCCCATGGCACGCCCGCAACCGCCTGTGAAATCAACCAAAACATGTCTCTCTCCTTTTTATATGTTTGTTTTCAGTATAGCAATCATCGCGCCAAGAGAGAGAGATTTTTGTCTGTATTTGAGTCTTCAACACGATTATGCGTCCAATATTTTACTTCTCCCCAAAGAATTCCGTATCCCAATAGACACTTCGGAATTCATATTGTTCTACGATATATATAGCTTTATCGACTTCCCATCGATGTTTATCGTCGTTGCCAGTACGCTCGGTGTATCACTCATCGCAGGATGGGCAGATTATAAGCGCGTTCTCACCTTGGTACGCACCTGTGCTCTACCCATTGGTATATCG
>JAYYRF010000274.1:0-4143 GCA_036127535.1 Myxococcota bacterium
GTGTAACGAATGTTTTCGCGCTTCTATTCCCTAGCGGAACAGAAATGTCAGACAAAAAGGATGGTACAAGATCACCAATTAAATTAAGGCTATATCTACAAAGAAATATATTGGGGTTCTATTATGTCCAAAGCAGACAAAAAGATCTACGGATTGGTAAAACAGAGCATCAAACTATTAAAAAGCGAACCGGGACTTCGTCTTTCCTTTTGCTTCATCGAACAAAAAGGCTCGCCTGCCCTGCGAATCTTCTACATAGATAAAAAGAAAGGTACGAAACCGGTAAAGTTCGCAACGGTGAAAAAAATAAGCGCCTTCCTCACCACGTTGGGGAGCGAGTCATTCGGAACAAGAGCCCGTTCGTGCGCGGGAACCGTATCGTGTCAAGATGACACCTTCGTCTTCACGGTCACTCACAAAGTGGGTATTTCACCGGCTCTACTCGAAAAATCCGTAAAAAAACTTAACACCATGTTTAAACTCGGAATCGGAAGCATGTCCCTCGCTGGAGGAGAATCCGAACCAAAGCCCCCCTCTTCCGGAAAGCGGTACGCTTGGTACGAAAAAGAGCTCAATCGTATATACGAGACGCAAAAAGGCGAATACCCCCCTCCCTCTACGGTACTGGGCGCATTAACGATTCCACCCACATCCATTTTAGATTCGATGCTGGGTTTGATTGAAGAATATGAAGAGAAGGATCCCGTCGATGCAGAAGATAAACAAAATCCAGCCAAAATCGATACTGCGCTAGACTGGCTCTATGCCTATTTGGATGAATCCAACACCCAAAAAGAAGCCCAAGAGACCATGGGGGTGGACGCCGCTACCTTTGCGAGCTTGTTGCCATTTTATAGATATGCCAACAACAACGCGAAGAGAATTATCGCTCCTCTCTTCGCGGAAGAAGTGGACAACCTCGTACAGAAAGCAGAAGAGCTACGGAACATTCTCCCGCCCAACCTGCGCGGACACGCGAGCGCGGCGGCCATTCCGAGCGCGACAATTGACTCTCCACAAGGAGCTCTATTTGTCGATGAACAGGTACCGGTTCAATGTGACCTCTTTTTGAGATCCTATACGCTCGAGAGAGTTCTGCAATTAGAAGCGTATTCACCCTTTGACCAACACTTGCGTCAATCAAAGGAACTCCGAATTGAACTGAGGCGCCTGTTGAATGAATCTATTCTGCTTCCCTACCAATCGATTCTGCAAGAATTAATGCAGGCAGAGGGTTCAAAGGCGGTCTCACAAGCGGAAGAGCTCCATCAAGAACTCAACGGAGCCGCCAAAGCAGACCGCGTAAACAAAGCACTCTTTACCGTTTTAAAAGCGAAAGAGAGCCAAAAGAAAAAGGTTCGCACCGTAGAGTTGGTTCGTAGAAATGACAATAAACTCAACGAATTCAACACTCTTTCTCGTCATTTGGAAGGCTCTCCCCTCGAAACCGATGTCAATGCGTTGATTACCGATCTACAAAAAGGAGCCTCCGATCAGTATCCTGGTGTAGAGGTGCACATCGGCTCTTTTGTTTCATTGGAAGCCATTGTCTCCAATCGCTTTGGGGGACTAAACGAATTTTCGGTTGCGTATCTCACCGAATTGATGCGCACCGGACGAATCAACAATGTTTGGTCACTGATCAATAGTCTCGGTTTGGTCGCCAACAGTCATATTCAGGTTCCCCTAGCACTTGATCTACTCAACAAAATGTCTGCGGATGAAAAAAGAGAAGCGCTCAATAAACCCAAAGTGCGAGAGCGCATCGAATCTCTCATCAAACCCGATTTTTTCGGCTCTAAGAATAATTATGCGGCTATTTTCAAAGAGCACCTCGCATTCGCACAGTCCGATGAAGATTCCGGAAGTGAAGAAGACAAGGCAACCGGTCACCGCATCGCCGTTCAGTTTTACTGCATGGTTAGAGACGGATACGAGAACCTGAGCAAAGCCATTGCCTTGCTGCAAAATTGGATGGAAAAAAGCAAGATCGAAGCGGTCAAGTCATTGCAAGACGAATTTCGCGGTAAATTTAAAGAATTGGCGGGTCTGAGTCGGGTACGTTCCAAGTTTAGCAGCAAGGACGCGCAACACTGTAACAACATCATACAAAGCTACATCGACCAGTACGAACGCCTCAACGAATCAAAGGTGCAGACCGATAAAATTCCCCCAGAAGACATCAAGGCCATTGCAGATCTCGACGCCTTGTTGGAGACGGGCTCCGTCGAGAAACTAAACCACGCCATTCAGAATCTTCGAGCCGATCAAAAAGAACGATATCTCACCAGCCTACTCGAGGACGAATTCGACAGACTGGATCTTCAAAATCCATCGCTAAACGAAGAGCTCAAACAGAAAGTATACGACAAAGCACTCGGGCAACTCCGAGAGAGAATGAAAAAGAAGGGGTGTAAGGAAGCGGACATTCGGAATATGGAAAGCGCCTTCTTGTTTGATGCAAAAGAGGAGAGTCTTCATGCAACCATTCGCCGTAAAGTAGATACGCTATCTCTGCAAAATATTTTGGACAAGATCCACAGTGTATCCGCCAAAGATATAGACCAACTGAAAACGTCCATCCAAAGTATAATACACGACTTCAAACTCCTAAAATCCCTGTGGGACAAAGGAGAAGGTGCACAAAGAGACGAGTTGTTCAAAATATTAGGGGTCACATACTCCCAAGATTCAAAGGGCTTTATCAGTCACACAGAGTCCAAACGATTTGAAACGGCGAAGGGTCAATTCCAGCTCTTACAACCCGACAATCTAGAAGCAACACGCAACGTTCTATCCGCAGAATGGAATACACTTCCACCGGAGGAACAAGAGGTCTATGGAAACCAACGAAAATTTGTCGACAGTAAGCTGCACGCCCTGGAAGAACTGACAATCGACGGCGAGAAAATCGACGGAATGAGCGCCGCTTCCATTAAACAACACATCGACATTCTCAAAAAAGAACAAGAGGAAACGCCGCAAGAGGACGTCCAACAAAAGATTAGTCTCTTGGAAACAGCCTGTGCATCGGTAGAAGCGAAAAAACTCGCTCCTCCCATACCGGTCAAGGACAATACCGCATACGAAAATGAAAAAATCCTTGGTGAGAACGCTTCCTTTACGGAAGATCCAAACTTTTGGGGGGCTCAAATCAACAAAACGTTGAACGTGATGCTACGAACCGATGCGGATCTCTCGTCTGCGGCTCAAATGGTTTACAAAGCACAAGACTCCATGATCACCACTTGGTATAAGATGAGCGATGCCGAGCAATCACAGTACCCGGACAAGGAGACCTTCGTAAAGCAAAAGATGTACGGGATATGGACACAGCTGTCTTCGGACGTACAACAGTGGCTGAAGTCTGAATCAATGACAAGCCGCATGGGCGGCAACAAAGAGATCAAAAGCCAAATCTGCCATGCTCTCGAATCGTACAGCGAGTCCAATACTCTTCAATCCGAGACGATGTTGATGCAAAAAGGAGATACGGTCAATGCGAGCTTGACCGACATTGAAAACGCCTTTGATGTTATCTCGACCTTTGAACTTTTGGAAAAATATTCAAATTACCGGATGTTGCAACCCAAGACGGATGAGATGAGTCTTCTTTCGCAACAAAAGTTCAGCAAAGAAAGCCAGGCCTTGGATATTAAACGAGAATACGACACCCTGCTCGCAAAGGAAGCAACATGGGAACAATCCCCGCCGGAACAACCGAAAGAGCGAGAGAGTGTTGCCCAACAAAAAGAAGAGAAAAAGAACCGCTACGACCTCCTTCGTCAAGAAGTAGAGGACATTGAAACACAGCAAAAAGAGGTACGAGACGGCATCGATGGATTTACGTTGGACGTACGACCGGATCAAATCGAAAAACTTTGGAACAGCGGGGGTTGGGGGCGATCAAACCTTCGTAAAATTGAGTTACTGAACCTGGTGCGATCCAAAATCGCACACCATGCAACCACGGAAGAGGGGAGAGCTTTTTTAAAAGAAAAGCTCCCTGGGTATGCCATTGACGCACTATCATCCAACAAACTTCTCGTACTGTCTGACTTAACCAAGCAAAAATCCAAAGACACCGGTGTACAGTGGGATCTGTTCTCGAACGCGTCTTCCATGCGAAAAGAAGGCGCTAGC
>JAYYRF010000275.1:0-4991 GCA_036127535.1 Myxococcota bacterium
GTCTATCTCGACATAAAACCGGAGACCTCTATGGAGAGGATTGCGATGCGAAATCGAGAAGTGGAAAGCGGGATTGGACTGGATTATCTACAGATGCTCTATCAGGAATACGAGGATTTCATCGAAGATATATCTCGCACGATTCCTGTAATTCGCGTTCCGTGGGAGCAGTTTCGAGATGCCAATGAAATGGCGGAAATGATCGAGCGCGAATATTTGGAGACCTCGTTTCTTCGACAAGTACAGTGGAAGCCGACACGAATTTAATCGATTTTGTGGCGCCAATATGAACGTATTACGGGTTGCAGAACTGGGTGGGCACAGAGAAGTACAGCCTTTGCAAATCAAAGGCGATACGCACCTAGCCGTATCTTCAATCGAGGCGTTGGCGATGGCGATGGATCGGCTTTTACACGATGCCCAAGAGTACTTCATACTCTGTTGGACACCCTGTCCTCGCAGAATTGCAGCTGACGAGAGGCCTGATTCCGCTTCCTGGTCTTTCTTGGTTCGACATCAGCCCCCCCTAATTCAAGGATGGTATTCGCTTCGACATCGCAATGTCGCGATTTTGATTTGCTACTCTGAACGTCCACCGTTTTTTTCTTCTCGATTGCAATGGCTCGATACCAATTCTCCGGCAAAGGGAAAACGGTTGCCATCTTACTTCTCCGCCGCGCCTCGATCGGATGCGACGGTTCTCGATGTGGTTGGAGCGGGTATTGTAGGGTGCGTTACGGCCAATTATTTTGCGCGGCGCGGCTTTCGGGTTCGAATGTGGGATGCGGCCGATCGGATTATGTCGGGTGCTTCGGGTAATCCACATGCCGTTCTTTTCTCGCAACTCTCACCCTTTGACCAGATTCAACCGCGTTTTTATTTATCTTCTCTCTATGCGGCGATTCAATCCCTCGAAGAGATGCAGCGAGAGTACCCTGAAATAGGATTTTTTTCACAGTGCGGTGTATTCACTCGCAGTTCGCACGGAGAGATGTGGGAGCGGGTTCTTCACGATCGCGTGTCCACAAATTTTATGCAAGCGACGCAAAGAGGTCTTCTCTTACCAAAGGCGGGCGTACTCGATCCCATGACGCTCGGACGTCTCCTCACATCTCATCCTGCAATCGAACTGAGCCTCAATACTCCGATTTCCAACATACGGGTTTCCAACACCCGGACCTACCTGCAGACAAAAAGAGGAGAGATATCCACTATGTTGGTGGTTCTGTGTAACGCGTATGCGGTGAAAGACTTCTCTTTGTGCAACGGACTCGCTTTGAAGAAAAGCGTTGGCCAACTGAGTTACACCCTAAAAAAACGCTATGAAAACGATCGGGTTTTAAGTGCAGAGGCCTATGTTACACCCTACTGGAACGGTTTCCAGTGCTTGGGTGCAACATACCGCCAAAAAGAATCTTCATTGGATGTTTTGGAGAGTGAAAACCAAGAGAATATACAAAGGGTTGCACAAGCCTTTCCCCTGTTAGAGGGAGCGGCCGATGCGCAAATGTATGGACGTGTCGGAATACGGGCACAAAGTAATAATTTTTTGCCCATTATCGGTCCTATACCCGATGTGCAATTTTATCGTACGCACTATCAACGGTTGCGACACGGTATGCTCTCTTCTCCCCAGTATCCCGATGCGCGATACGTACCCGGTTTGTTCGTTAATACGGGACATGGCTCTAAAGGGTTTTCCCAAGCTTGGATTGCGGCACAATTATTGTACGCCCAAATTCGCAATCTTCCGCCTCCGGTGGATTGGCAATTGTATCAATCCTTACATCCCGCCCGTTTTACGGTTAAACGATTAAGGAAGGGGGAAGCGATCTAAGTCGTCGATTCGATAGCCCGTTCTGTTTGGAGGTATGATGTCAGTTCAATTTCACAACCGTTATTGTCTTGAGTTGCCTCACGACACCCAGCCAGACAATTATCGCCGTCAAGTTTTTCAAGCGTGTTATTCCTTGGTCGATCCAACACCGGTTCGGGCACCAACGTTGGTCGCGTACTCGAAAGAAGTTGCGGCTCTTCTCGGTTTCACAAGCGAATTCTGCTTGAGTGAAGAATTTTCCTCGATTTTTGCAGGCAACACCCAAATGGAGGGTATGTGTACCTATGCCTCTTGTTATGGTGGTCATCAATTTGGCAATTGGGCTGATCAATTGGGTGATGGCCGTGCGATTTCCCTCGGAGAATTGGTATACGACAACTCATCTTGGGAACTGCAACTCAAAGGTGCCGGTCCGACACCCTACTCGAGAATGGGGGACGGTCGCGCTGTGCTCCGATCCTCGATTCGAGAGTTTCTGTGCTCAGAAGCGATGCATCACTTGGGTATACCCACTACACGAGCGCTAAGTTTGATTCAAACCGGGGACGCCGTTGTTCGAGATATGTTTTACGACGGCAACGCAAAGCACGAACCCGGAGCGATTGTTTGTCGGGTAGCACCCACGTTTATTCGGTTTGGTAATTTCGAGATCTTCTATGCGCGACGGGATGCTGAGACCCAAAGAAAACTATTGGATTTTACGCTGCGACATTATTATCCAGAGTGCGGTGCGCCTTCAAAGGAAGCATATGTCGAAATGTTTCGATCGATTTGTCATCGAACGGCCAAGATGATTTCCGGATGGATGGGGGTCGGATTCGTTCACGGTGTGATGAACACGGACAACATGTCGATCCTAGGTCTCACCATAGACTACGGTCCCTATGGTTGGTTGGATCACTATGATCCGGGTTGGACACCCAATACCACCGATTCTTATCAAAAGCGCTACGCTTACGGTTCACAGCCCAGCATTGCTCTGTGGAATTTGGAGCGTTTGGCCAATGCGCTGTATGAACAGATTCAAGATGTATCCCCGCTCGAAAATGCCCTGCAGTACTACGTCGACTCCTTTGAGCAGACCTACCGACAATTGCGATCGCAAAAACTGGGTCTTTCGACCTTTAAAGAATCGGATTTGGATTTGTTCTCTCATCTCAACAAAGCACTTCAAAGCGAGGAAATCGATATGACGATCTTTTATCGGAGCCTCGCAAAGGTGTCTAAAAACACAGATCCCAAAAGAGAGACGGCGGACTTGCTCCATCCGATTCGCGATGCTTTTTACCAATATGAAGGTCGTAGTCATGAGGCGATGGGAAATTGGGTTCGTCAATATCTACAACGATTGCAAGATGAGGAGCGAAGCGACGCAGAACGTACGGACGCAATGAACCGTGTAAATCCGAAATATATTTTGCGTAACTATCTTGCGCAGAAGGCGATAGATCTCGCCGAAAAAGGAGATTTCTCTTTGGTACAGCAGACGCTGGCCGTCATGCGTAATCCCTTTGATGAGCAACCCGAAAGGGAGTCCTTTGCTCAAAAGAGACCGGAGTGGGCGCGAAATCGACCCGGATGCTCGACCCTATCGTGCAGCTCGTAAACCGGAGTCTATAATTCTGGTGGTTCAGTTTCACCGTATGTGTTGTTCCCCCAGCATTGAATCGCACCATTTCGACGAATACCACAAGAATGCTCGGTTTCGGTTGCGAGTTGCAACCACTTACCACCCGGAACAGCCAATTCGCCCGCATAGTCGGTGCCCACCGTAAAAGCGGATTCTGTGGCCGCTTCTACGCCGACGTAGTGGTCGGTACTGGTTCCGGTATCAAAGGACAAGACCTCATTGGTTATATCACCTTTACTGCTCGTGCCCCAACATCGGACATATCCGGTTGCGATCTCTTCGGCGCAGGCAAAATTATAGCTCGTTTGAATGTTTCGGTAGCCCGTTTCGCCATTGTAATCATCGAGGCTGTCGTCGAAGTTGAATCCCCAGCAGTGTATCGCGTTATCCGATCCGTAGATGACGCAGGTATCTTGGTAGCCGGGAGATATCTCTGTGATATCGGATAGGGTAGACGGAATGGTCGATATGTCATCCGTGTTGTTGCCCCAGCACGCGGCAGTATTGTCGTCGTACAGCGCACAGCTGTTTGTCCTTCCGGTGCTGACGGCGGTGGCGAGTGCGGAGGTGCTCGGTGGATTCGTTTGATCGTAGGTGTTGTCCCCCCAGCAGTAAATGGAACCATCGCTGCGAATGGCACAGTTGTGTTCGTATCCAACGCTTAAGTGACTGAAGTCACCGGCGGGCGAAGAGCCCTGCCAAGATGTTGTCGTTCCACCCCAGCATCGAACTTGGTCTTGTTCGGTTAGGCCGCATCCGTGGTTGAGTCCAACGCCGAGATCGGTATATTTGTAATGCAATGGCTGCGATTGACCGAATTCGTTCTCTCCGCAGCCGCGGACAGCGTTCGTGTGGTCGATGCCACTCTTGAATCGGTAACCGGTCTGAATATGCGTAAAGCTTTCGGAACTGGTGGTTGTGTATGCGCCCCAACAATTGACGATTCCGGTAGAGCGAATGGCACAACTGTGGTCGAATCCAACGCTAATGGCAACGAAATTATTGCCGTTGGGAGAGTTGCAGCGACTGTTGCTTTGGTTACCCCAACAATCGATGGAACCGTCTTTTTTGAGGCCGCAGATGTGCTCATCGCCCACATCTATGTCGAGAAATTCATCGGTTGAGGGGGTATTGGTGACCTGATTGTTTCCGTCGTACCCCCAACATGTAGCCACACCATCTGCATCGAGTACGCACGCGTTGTCACCACCGGTAGAGATCTTGGTAAAAGAGCCGCTGGGAGGGGTGAACAAGTTATAACTTTCAAGCCCCCAGCATTGCACGTTTCCATTGCTCTGAAGGCCACACATGTGTTGCCGTCCAACATCGACCTCTAAAAAGCTGGCGGTTGGGGTGTAGATTTCAAAGGCATTGACCAGATCCCAGCAAGTGGCTTGTCCATTGGTGGCCAAAAAGCAACTGTAATAGTCGCCGATGGCGAGGTCTTCCTTGAGGGCTTTGTCTGTTGAGAAAAAGAGTTCTTCGTATTCGTACTCGCCCCAACATTGTATGTCACCGAGCTCT
>JAYYRF010000276.1:0-10178 GCA_036127535.1 Myxococcota bacterium
CGCAATGTCATTCTCAAATCCAATTACTTCGCATATCGAACCATTTATTTCTGCCAGGGCACCGCGCGCAACTTTGGGGGCGCTGGCTTCGATCAATTCCCCTACAACTTTTCGAACACGACCCCATACCCTACGATTGCGAATTTGATTGATGCGGTGCGCGAGTTTATCAAAATGAAAACGATGCAAAACTTTATTCCCGATTCCAAAGCGAGATCGCCTGCAAGATTTCTTCCAAAGCAGCATCTATACGCTGATCCCACTGTAACTCTTCGGCTTGAAAGCGAACGCCTCCTTTACCATCGCCTGGAATTACATTCCAAGAGGATTTTGAGCTTAATAACGCTTGTGCTTTTTCGAGTTGCCCTGCCGGAACCTCAATCGTTAGGTTCTTTTGATCGGACAACTCCGTCAACGCGGAAACCAAGTGCTGCGTGAGCATTTGCTCTTGAAAGCGAGAATCGCTGAGTAGCCGTTGAATAATCGCTTCAAAAACGTGTCCGCAATGCTGCTGTACTTCCTTCTTCCACGTCTGCAAAGCGGATTCTACCGAAACCAGTTGCACTTCGTAGTCTTGTTTTTCTTTCTGAAGTTGCGCCTCAAGCTGATTTTGTGACTGCTGTAGAGCGCTTATTTGCTCTTCCAGTGCAGCAACCTTTGCTTTCTCTTGCTCAAATAAGTCTTCGTAGTCGATTTCTTCTTCAAGTTCAAGCTCTGGCTCAGGCTCTTTGGTCATCTCCCGAAGACGAGAGGAAAAGGTGACGAAGCCTTTAAACTTACTCATCGCTCTTCTCCGTCAACTATTCTTCTTCGATACCGAAGCCAAGACCCTCAACATATTCTTGTGTCGCAAGCTTCATGATTTCTGCAACAATCTGCTCTTTGGCTTTTTCGATCTCTGCACGGGAGGTGCGGGAAGGGTCTTCTAAATCTTCTCGAATTTCATCTTGCTTACGCGAAGAGAAACAACCCATAAAGTGTTCGATCAAATCTGGAGGACATCCTCGCATGGCGGTAATAACGGTTTCGGTTCCCACATCTTGAAAGATGTCTTTGAGAACGCGCGTGGAAACGTTGCCGAGATCTTCAATGCGAACCATGCGTTTTTGGAGCGCTTCTGCCAAATCTGGGTCTTCGTCTTCTACAGCACCCAAAATCGGACCGCGATCTCCTTCTCGCATCTTTCCAAGAATGCGTGCGGTTTTATCCAAACCGCCCAAATCGACGTAGTCGTCAACGGCACCCAAAGCGTCTCGTATTGCGAACATAACGTCGTCCGCTAAATCCCCGGGGATCTGTTTGAGACGCGACATCCGCATCGTCACTTCCGCCTGTCGATGCTGATCCATAAATCGAAGAACCTTTGCCGCATTGATAGGCCCCATCAAAGCAAGGGCAACCGCTTGTACTTGGGGTTGTTCTTCTTTGAGAAGAGCAGCAACGGCACCCGGCTGTCTATTGGCAACAAAAATCTCGAAGTCTTTGTTGACCCGTCGCTGTATAAGCGGCATGATTTCGTTTCTGCGGTCGTCATCCAGCAAATCCGGCAAAACAGATTGAACATAATCAGGTCCGGTATGTTGAAATAAAGCGGTTCCGTGTAGGTCTTCTATAAATGCTCGCACAACAGACTCTATCTTTTCCTTACTCGGACGGTCGAGTTCGGCCATAGCAATCCCTACAGACTGTACCTCTTCTTTGGTCAGCATTCTCAATAACTGAGCAGCCAAATCTTTTCGAAGAAACATCAGCAAGATTGCTGCTTTCTGAACGCCTGAGAGCCCATGCTCGTCTACTGTACTCATCGCCTAAGGAACCTACTCATATTCAACTCTGAATCCATCTCTTGATGACTTCGGCTGATGGTTTTTCTAAACGCTCGACAAGATTGTTCAACTCCTGTTTGTTTGCTGTTGTGAAATCCCGCGCCAACAACTGAAGTCGATCCAAGTCTCCGAATTGGTGTATATCTTCGTCTCCGCGACTTTGCGTTTTTGCCTCTAACTGCTTTCGCTTCCGCTCGTCTTCCATCGCTCCGGTCATCGAACTCACAAAGGGACGTATCATCCCAAAGTAGATGATGAACAAAGCGAAGATGATGAGAATAAAGTTACGCCACTCCTTGAACCATCCCATGCTCTCTGTTTCTGCTTCAAACATCTCTGTGGACATTGGCGCGAAGGGCACGAAGGAGATCTTGACGCGATCTTCTCGGATTTTAGGGTCATCGGTGTAGCCGATAGCATTTTTGACAACATCTTCTATTTCTTTTTGTAAGGATTCAAATGTGACGTCATTCGTATTCTTGAGAAGTTCTTGTGCAGTCGCTAAATCAATCATAACCGAAGCCGATATGCGACTAATCGTTCCAGCAGGCTTGACCGTTCGGTTACTGGTTCTGGTGTAATCGTAGTTGGTGGCTTGCTGCGTTTTGTTTTGTGCGTTCCCTTCTTCTTGTGGGGGCGTCTGCTCTGGTAGGTTACTCTCGGCACCGGGTATACCCTGTGGACTTTGCTCTTTCGAGGTAGATTCGTTGATCTTCTCCGAGATTACAACGCCGCTGTCGGGATTAATCTCGGATTTATTCTCTTCCGTCGCCTCGGTATTGAGCTCCACATTGACAGTAGCCGATATATGCTGCGATGAGCCGATCACTCTACTCAAAAGCGTTAGGAGCTTTCGTTGATACTGTGCTTCGTATTTATGCTTGAGTTCAATCATCGTAGTTGAGGAGGCAACTCCGCCGTCTTCATCGCTTTTCCCACCAGAAAGGAGGTTCCCGGAGTCATCGACCAAAACAACTTTCTTCGCGGAAAGACCTTTAATGGCACCGGCCACCAAATGTGTGATGCCACGTATTTGCAAGGATGTTAAGGAGCTACCGGGCTGAAGTTGCACGGTCACACTGGCAGATCCTTGTCCACTGTTGTTTAAAAAAGGAGAGTCGTCTGGTTCAACAATGTGAACCCGACTCGAAGCAACCTCTTCCAAAGAGTTAATGGTTCGCGTCAATTCTCCTTGTAGCAGATTTAAGTACACCCAACGCTCATGCTGAGGAGAAGAACCCAACTCAATGGTCCCAAGTGCTTCCATTCCCGAAATGCTGCCACTGCCCGTTGATATGATTCTCGCTTTGCCCATATTGGCGCGGCTGGTTTGAATCGCGGTTCCATCAGATGTGATTCTGTGATCGATACCGGCATCATTCAGGGCGTCAGATGCCGCTTTTACGCGCGTAACGTCTGAAGATTGCAGAACGGTGGTGTAGTTTTCGGTTCCTGCCCAAACCACTACGGCAATCAGCAAGCCAACTACCAAGAGGGAGAAAACCGCAAGAGAGGTTTTTTGACTGCTATTTAAACTATCAACATATTATTTTATTTGATCAGCAAGACTCACAAAATGTACTCACATTCGAATGACACATATTCACTTTTCTTTTGTGCCATCTATCTCTTTGTAAGCGAATTGAAAAGTGAGAAGAAGAAATTAATCTCAACTAGATTTGCAATTGCATGATCCTTTGATAGCCTTGTAAAAGTTTATCTCGGACAGATGTGGCGAAACGCAAGGTTATATCTGCCTCTTGAAGAGCTATCATCGTCCCATGAATATCGATATCCTTACCGCTTGCTAATTTTTCAACTTTGTCGCTGGCGCGCATTTGCGAAGCATCAAGATCCCGTACGGCCGACGTAATTCGATCTGAGAGACTGGGGGTATTAAGCTTACTTTCAAAACTTCCATCTTTGACAACGACACTCTTTCGAATCGACGAAGGCGAATATAAACCTGGAAGCTGTGACGATCCTTGAATTTTCATTTAGCGATCTCCAAGGCCAAGTTCGCCATCTTGTATGTGGTTTCCACTGCATTTGTGTTGGCTTCATATGTTCGAGACGTTGTCATCATGTCGACCATTTCATACAGTAAATCTACATTTGGATAGCTTACATATCCGTCGTCATCGGCATCCGGATGTGATGGATCGAATACTTGACGAAAGGGCGCTTCGCTCTTCTCGATATCAACCACTTCGACACGTGCCAAACTTTTATCCACAGCATTTCCGAACGGGTCGCTGGCTATCGACTTGAAAATTGGCATTTTACGACGGTAGGCCTCTCCTTCGTGAGAAGATGTACTCCGGGCGTTTGCAATGTTTGACGAAATCGTTTGCATTCGCACGCGTTGCGCATTCATTCCACTGGCAGAGATTCTAAGTGTGTCTAAAATATTCATAGGTTAGCCCTTTCCATCACTCGCAGCGTAACGCAGCAAAGACATTCGTTTTGAAATTCCCTTGGTGACCGACCGAAACATCAAAGCGTTTTCTTTGAGTCGAACCATTTCTCGTTCTAATGATACGGAGTTTCCGTCTAAAACCCACGGGGCAGGATCCAAGACCGAGACCACCGGATCTTGCGTCGTACCGTGTAAACCAGAGACGTGTTTAGTGTGGGTTCTTCTCATTTCACCCGCGTTGCCCACCGCATCTTCGAGTAGCGTGTCAAAGCGTAGATATTTTGCTTTGTAGTGGGGTGTGTCTGCGTTGGCGATATTCGCGATCGTTAAAGAGTGCTGCTTTTGACGCAGCTCTAATACATTCGATAGTCCATAATGTAAGCGATCGAAAATTAGATGTTTCATAACGGTCCCTAAAACGAGAATAGCACTTAAATACCTTCTCAATCAAAAAAATTCAAAAAAAAAATTTCCTAAACCTGATTTTTAGCCAAAAACCAAACTATTTGCTGTTTTTTAACCATTCTTCATATTCGGACTTAAATTCATTGTTTAAAGATTTTTCTCGCAATAGCTTGTTCCAAATGATCTTTTCTTCCGGAGATCCCTGTGAGGCCAGTTCTAATTTCCCGGTATATTCAGATATTAGGTAATTGACGCGCGCGATTTCTCGCTTGTTCAATTCGAATTCCTTTGATCGTTCTAAGAAAGCCACTGCTTTATTGGAACGACCCGCCTCTTGCAAGCAGCGAGAGATAGAGAAAAGGTAGATTGGCTCCAAAATATCGGTCAAGGCAGGGTTGGTCAATACATCTTTTTGAAGCTCCGCCACAGAAGCGGAACAGTTACCAAGCTTGGAGTGTGCATAAGACTTCATAAGCGAAGCTTGGGCGCGAAAGCGCCTTGATTGCTTCAGACGCCTCAAAATGGGAATGGTGTCTTTATAATTGTCTTGCTCGTGTAACAATTCTACCCTGAGTAAGTCTGCCTCGTTTCGCATTCGCGCAGATATATTTTTGGTTTCAATTGTTTCAAGTGTGCTCAAACCATCTACACTGTGTCCCGGCATTGACTTATATATCTTAGCGGTTGTCAAAAGATTTCGGGCTCGCTCTTCCTCGGTTAGATACGGATTCTGAATGGTGCCGAGTTTGCGCGCGACTTTGGACGCCTCGTCTTCGAACCCTAACATGAGATAGGCCTTGGTAACGTGACGAAAGACTTTCGGATCCAAGGCGAAGGCGATAAGATCATCATCCCAAACCTCTTCATGAAGCTCTACAATACTTGGCCAATCCTCTTTTTCCTGTAGATCCATCATGCGCAGGTAATATAAAGCCCAAAGATTCGAGCCCGCATTGGATCGACTCGATTCAATCGGAAAGTTCGTCATAAACTTTCGCCAAGAGAGCATTGCGTGCTCGCGGGAGCCTTTGATCGTATCAATTTGGGAGATAAGATACATCGCCTCTGCCCGGGCAGACTGCTCAGAGCTTGTGTTATTGGCAATTCGATACAGAAAAGGAATGAGCTTAGGCCAATAATCGTTACCCGATTCGTTTAGGATGGCTAAGGTGTATCGCATCATACCAAGCTCTTGTGGCACTCCTCGCCACACGATTTTTGCCTTCTCTGTGTCACCCGTCACCATCAGGGCATCACCGTAACGAAGTGCCGTTTGTGCGTCTTTTTCGGGATCCTCTAAAAAGGCTCCCTGCTCGTACAAAGGTATGAGAAGTTGTAAACTCTCCGCATAATAACCACTCATTTGCAGAAGTTCGGCGGCCAATAGTTGAAATGCTGGATCAGCGGTCAAATTGGCGATTGCGTGTCCAATTTTACGACGGCTTGGATACCCTTTTTCGTGGCTTAGATATGCTAAGGATCCAATGACCTGTAAATCTTCTGCGCCAAATTTATACGCAATTCGAACGTGTTCTCGATATTGCTCCCACTCATTTCGATACAGGGCAATGTGCGCATTAACCATCGCAATGCACAACGGGGATTTTCGACCCGCACGATTGGAGAGTTGTTCGAAATAATACGCCGCTTCGTCATATAACTCTTGATTAAAGTAATACCACCCCATGGCGTAGGCGGTATCACCTTGCTCAATAATTTCATTGTTGCTCCGGGCCGCGATGTATTGCTTCTGCAACGTAGCGAAGGGTATGGTTTCGAGTTCTTCTCTCGGTTCACAAGTACTGAGCATACGATCGTCAAAACGACTTCTCAAAGAAAGAGCCTCTCCAAACAAAAATCGAATGTTCAAGTCCGGAGGATAGATGTCGTCGATGTCTTCTTCATTGCTGTCCAAAAATTCTTCTATGCTGTAAAAGCTTTCAAAGGGAGGGATAATTTCACGAGCGTCGGTATCTTCGCGTACCCAAATATCGAGATAACCGCGGTTGGCTGTTGCATCCACTTGATAAAAATCGTCGTAAAAGAAGATACGAAGCGTCCACGAATCCCTGCCGCTCGCTTGTGGGACGATCATTTTTATTTTCTCAGTGTGAATCGATTGATACTTACCAGCTAAATCGCAATCGCAATCGCGAATTACGATTTCCGCCATGTTTTGACGAACCCTGGGAAGAACATACACCGTTGCATCGTCGCTCACTTGGATGCGCAGTTCTGGACTGACGGGCTCTTGTGCCCACAGAAGAGTCGATAAAAAGGCAGATATCATGCAAAGGGTCCTAGAACTTAAAAATCGCGCCTACTCCGAAACGAGAGGCTGACATATTAAATCCCTGCCCAGCACCTACACCGAACATTTGGTGCAAACGCTGCGCAAACATAAGCTCGATATCCATTTGTTTCGCGCCAAGTTGTTGATTGGGATGTTGTGGTGGCTTGATAAAATTAGTGGCAATGCGAACACCCGCTCTGACTTCCGTACCGACTTTGGTTCCGGCAACGCTTCCAGAAGGTGCACTTTCTAAAAAATGAACAAACGAAAACCCCAAGCCGATAAAGGGCTCTACATAATCATTGCCAAATAAAACATTCACGTTCATCACAACCGGAATCAGTTGTAAAGCCGTCTTATTCCGGTTCCCTTTGACTCGGATTAAACCACTCTCAATACCGGCTAAAAAGTGCGTGTGAAATCGATATTGCAAGGCCACATTTCCGAAGTTTGCCGATGGCCGATAAACTTGACCGATAAAGGCGTCTCCCCAAGATTCTCCTATCAGACCAATAAAAACGCGTGTTTGTTGGGTTTGAAAACCATCCATTCCCCAGTTTGCAAATGAATTGGGTGCCTTGTCCTGGGCAAAGCTTGTCTGAGAAAATAGAAGAGCAAATAAAATGCTAAGCATTGCGAAAAATCCTTGCACCGGAATGCGTAGAAAGAAATAGGGAGTACGACTTTAAAGCCCGCTTACTGTCCTTGACCCCTGAAGAATTTAAAATCAACTTTCGAAGTTGAACTCGTATATCACGCTCTAATACATCTATCGCATTTTTTGCTCTGGCTGCCAAGTCCAAAGTGAGCCAGGATTGGTTTGCATACAGCGAGGAGAGGAGAGAATCAAAATACTCAATGTCGATGTCACCATCAATTTGAGAGCTCTTTTGATGTCTTTCCAATTGTACGATTGTTTCAAGTAATTCCTTTTGCGAGGGCATTATGATTCCTCTGGATTAAAGGCCCCTTGAAAACCATCGTATAGGTTTTGAGCAACACCAATTGCTTTCTCTAAACGATCCGCATTTCCTTCAAAACCCGATCTTGAAATCTCGCGGATCAACCACAAATACAGCGCGTGTAAGTTTTCGGTCAACTCCCCGCCTTCTTCGTGATCCAGGCAGGCAAGAAGTTCTGAGAATATGCTTCTTGCAAGCTGCATGGGGTGAACCGCAGAGCTTTTATCACCAGTAGAGAGGTAAGAATGTGCTTCCCAAAGACTGACTATCGCTTTTTCAAAAAGACGGAGAACCAGCTCCTCATTGGAGGAAGTACTCATGCTTTGATCTTTATATGCTTTTATTCCTTTCATATCATGCGTCCAAAACCGTCGGCGCCTATTGCCTACCCTATTTCAAATTTGATAGATGCTATATAGCCTTTTCAGGCTTCCTTCGTCAAAGATATTATTTGGTTGTTGTGGCGAAATAGCTACTGAGAAATGAAGAAGCGTTTTGTGCATTCCCTGCGATCCTCTCCATCGCATTAAATTGGGTATATAAACGAGCTTCGTACGATTTAATTCTTTTTTCCCAGCGGGTCACTTGGTTTTGTAACGATTTTATTTGAGACGAAGTGTTACTTTGCAAGACTGCGATTGTACCAGTACTGCTTAATGTATACCCTTTAATGAGACCTTCCATCGCCGATGAAAAGCTCAATGCGTTGCTGCTGGTATCGAGTTGCTTTGAGAACATAGCCTCCACGTCGAGCTGGTGAGAGCCAAGAACTTTTGTGAACGTTGTGGAATTGAAGGCCAGCTTACCAGTAGAAGAATTGAAGGTAACCCCCATATTCGAAAGAACATTGGCCACGACACTCTTCGTTGATGTTCCCGCATCTGATCGCCTCTGCGACGTTTGCATCGACTTGTTATTCGCGTTGATAAAGCTATTGGATGTATCTAAGTTATTGGAAGAGTCCAATGAAACGGTGTCATATACACTCGAAACCGTGGAGCGAACTTGATTGATAATATTTCGTATACTACCATCTCCGACAAAGACTCCCTTTGCTCCGGTCGTAGCGTTGTATTGGTTGTTTGCGGGGTAAAATGAAATCAACGAATTGTATGCATCGACAAACTTTTTTATTTTGCCCGTTATCGTGCTGGTGTCCAGCGTGATGGAGACATCCTGTGCAGCAACCGATGCATCGTCCATATCACCCAGAGCGGTAATGGTAATCCCACTGATAACGTCACTAAAAACGTTGGTGGATGATTCGACCGAAATCGAATTGATGGTTGCTTCTGCATTTTGACCGAGAACACGCGTTATACCTGTATTTGTAGTCGAAGTGTTACTAATTGTTGCGGTAGAGTCTGTTAATACTCCAAATGTTACCGTCGCACCTGAGGACGTTGTCGACTGTGTCGCTGTTCCGGTTGCGGTGTAGTCGAGCGTAAACGTGTAGTCTTTACCTGTGTTCTCTGCAATCACAACAAGACGATAAGGGGAGGTTGACGATCCGTCATTTAAAACATATGAAGATATGCCAACCTTTGCGTTAAGAGTTGAAGCAAGCGTTCCTAATGTATTTGTGCCGTCCGTTGAGTTGATGTTAATTGTTGTCGTTAAATCTGAAAGACCGCTATTCGCGTTAAATTTTACTTTCAAGGTGCCGTCTCTTATCGTACTACTCGTTGAAGAGTATGCATTCAAAACGTGCATATCGCCTTTGGCTAACTGTGTCGTTTGAATCGAATAGTTACCTGCAATTGCGGTACCGTCTGCTGTCGCGGAAAAATAGCTGCTCGCGGCACTGGGAACCGTCGTCGTGAAAGCTCGAAAGTTTTTGACGGCTTGTATATCGGTTAGAGACGTTTTAATATCTGTTAGAAGAGAATTGATGGTAGAATACGCGGTGTTCCTTGTATTGAGTGAAGAGATTTTGGACTCGAGGAGTTTTTTGGGTCGAGATGCAGCCGATGACAGTTCTTTGATCAAAGAGGTTGTCGCAAGACCTGAAATGACGCCATCTGTTTTAATTGACATTTGTAAACTCCAATAACAATAAATATAAGAATCGGATCAAGATAAAAAAAACTGACCCAAATATTTTATTTGAGTCAGTTTTATTATAGCCGAAGACCTAGCTAAGAAGCGAGATGATAGACTGTGGGATTGCTTTTGCTTGACCCAAAGCAGCCACACCAGCTTGTTGCATGATCTGGTAGCGAGTCATGTTCGCTGATTCTGTCGCGTAGTCTACGTCGAGGATCTGAGAAGCA
>JAYYRF010000277.1:0-2553 GCA_036127535.1 Myxococcota bacterium
CAACTCTTCGCGTTTCATGACTGGAAAAGAAAGCTCGATTCAAATGCGAGATTCCTCGCCGTTTCCAATTCCTCCTTGGACAAGATCCCCGCTTCCAGAAGAATATTAAATTAACGCTGTAAATTGGTTCCGCAAAGATACGTTCCGTCCGTGTTGATGGTGAAGCGGACACGGTTTTCCAAAAATGAGCCCAAAATGTAATTGAATTCCTCCAAATGGAGTACTGCACGGGTATGTAAGTTCGACGTCGGGCAGATCTCTAAGACCGTCCCCGTATCCGCGAGCATTTTGAGAGCCTCATCGTTAAAAGCTGCGCGAATTCCGTGACCGATTCGATCCGGCTTGAGGTGCTTTAGAACCGCGACGACACCTTCGCCACTCGTGTTTTGGGTCTCACCCGTATGTATGGTCGTTCCCAAACCAGCTTGGCGCGCCTGTTCAAACATCTTCGCATAGCGAAGCACTTGATCATCGAGTTCAAGTGTTTTGGTTTCCGTTCCCGCCACATCAATCCCAATGACGCCTCTATTGGAGTATTTAATTGCTTTTTTTAAGATAATTTCATTTTGATCGGGTGGGAACTCTCGGGCCAAGCAGAGGATCAGACCCGCACGGACTCCATACTCAAGACACGCTTGGTTCATGCCGCGAATCGCTGCGTGAATGATGTGATCTAAATCTTTTTCACCACCAACGTTTCTCTTCATCGGATTAAAGCGCAGTTCGATTTGGGATACACGACTGGAACGATATTCCTTTCCAATGATCTCATACACGCTGCGCTCGATCGCCAATGGTGAGGATTGAATCCTCTCCGTCCAAGTGTGGAGAATATGCAGATAATCATCCAAACTCTTTACCTTTCGTGGATTGACCGTAATCAAATCGACAAATTCAAAATAATCCTTCACGGGCAACCGTAAGCCTTGTTGATGAGCAATGCTCCACATAATGTGGGGTGCAACAGATGCGCCGATATGAATATGAAGATCGCACAGTTCTGATAATGACATGATTTTTACCGTTAGAAAGAGAATAAACGAGACCAAAAACCTTGTTGAGGTTTATTAAATATATCGGATTGCCCCAAGGTACATCGCTTATTTAATTGAGATGTTTTCTTAACCCAATCCGCTCTTTGTTCTATACAATCCGGCGCATCTGCACAAAACAATTGACTTTTGATGGATTTTGGAACGGGTATGCTTTGAACTCCGGCACCAATTTCATCCATAAATCGCGCCCAAATGGGTAAGGCAGCGACACTCCCTCCAATCCCCAGTGAACTCTCTCGATCAAATCCAACCCACACGGCGACGCTATATTCACGGTCAAACCCAACAAACCATGCATCCCTGGCCTGATCCGACGTTCCGCTTTTCCCGTACAACACAGCACCCGGTGCATACTCAGAGGACTTTCGTCCCGTTCCGCTCTCCATCACAGAGCGCATCATATCAACAGAAAGACCGGTCGCCGCCTCAGAAGCAAAGCGATGCTGCGTAACCGCTGATGAAGACACAAACCATGGGTCAACCCAGGAACCACCGTTTGCGAACAAGGTATACACACGCGCCATATCCAAAGGGGTCGCGGTAAAGCTTCCCAAAGAGGAAGATGGATACTTCGAAGCATCCAAATCAAGCTTTCGCATTTCCTCTTCGAACCAAGAGGCTCCCTGGTCTTGCGATAAGGTTTGGAAGATGTTTACGAAAGGAATGTTTCGAGACGTCGACATGGCCTCTCTCAACGTGACCGCTCCGCGAAACTGACGATCGTAATTTTGAGGTCTCCATTGGACGCCTTTATTGAGAAGGAGAAGTTCTTTGTCTTCGATCCAACAACCGGGACTCCAATTGGGTAAGAGATCAAAGGATGCGGTAGCCAACAATGGTTTGACAACAGATCCAATCTGCCTTTTCGCATAAAGAGCACGGTTAAATTGAGAGGTTTTATAATTCTCTCCTCCAACCATAGCGACAACGGCACCGTCTCGATTACGGACGGCAATTAATGCAATTTGCGCATCCTTGATTTTTGTGTACTCCTGCTTGAGCGAAGCAAAATTCTCTTTGACGACGCGCTCTGCAATGGTTTGAAGTACAGGATCCAGAGAGGTAACAATCTTCTCCTCTTGCGAATCATTCTTTCGAAGAAGGGACGATACATGGTCGACAAACCACGGAGCCGCTTTGGTTTTGGGTGAAAACTGAACGATCAACTCCTCTTGTTGATGCTCTTTTTTCTTTATTTTGCTTAGCCATCCCATTTTCTCCATTCGCATTAGAACGAGATCTCTCCTCTTTTTTGCCCTTTGAGGATGCCGGATCGGAGAATAGGTGTTGGGAGCTGATATGATCCCCGCTAACGTAGCAGATTGAGACAAGGTCAACTTGGAGAGCGGTTTTGAAAAATAAACCCGCGCAGCTTCCTCTACCCCAACAATAGCGCGTCCATTGGCCTGTCCCAAATAGACTTCATTCAGATAAATTTCCAAAATCCGATTCTTAACCGCCCTTTGAGGATCTTGATGCAGCTGCTTTTGTTCTTCAT
>JAYYRF010000278.1:0-6132 GCA_036127535.1 Myxococcota bacterium
GATTGACCACCTCAACGATGCTGCCATCGCTACATGGAAAGCGCGAATGGTAAACGAGTACGGATCGCACCGCGTATTCGACGGCTTGTACCAGCAACTCTCCCAGCTCGATCTCAGCGCGCGCGATCTGCAGCGCCTCAAGGATTTCGCAGAGGAAGAGCGCGGTCATGGGATTTTATGCGGTGCTGTGGTCGAGGCACTGGGTGGGGAAGCGATCGCTCCTGCCTTGCCGGTGATTCCCTTTCCCAAGCATGAAGAGGTTGGTCCTTTGGAAGGTGCACTGCGGAATTTGCTGAGCATTTCGTGTTTGAGTGAAACCATCGCCGTTTCGCTGATCGGCGCAGAGCGTTTGGAGATGCCGGAGGGAGAGCTCAAAGAGCTATTGACCAAGATTTATGCCGAAGAATGCGGGCATGCGAATTTTGGCTGGCGTTTGTTGGGTGATCTTCTGAAAAAAGGTGATGCGGCACTTTGTGAGCGCTTGAACGCATATCTCAAGGTTGCCTTTGCGCATTTGGAACAACACGAATTGGCGCATTTGCCCATCGATTCTGTTCCGCCTCCGGAGGGTGTCAAACTCGGTCTTTGTTCCGGAGTCGATGCCCGTGTCTTATTTTACGCGACCGTAGAGCAAGTTATCATTCCCGGATTGGAGAAGCACGGTTTGAACGCACAGGTGGCTTGGGATACGCGGAAAGACGCTGTCTTTCAGTAGTCCAGCGTACGCGCCGCTTTTTCCGCTTCTTCTCGGTTTCCCATTAAAATGACGGCGCTGCACCGTGCCGTCATCGGATGTTCGATACGGGCGGCCGCATTCTTGACGCAGGTGTGTGCATTCTCGTTGGATATGGCCGGCACCTCCACCCTTTGTTCTTTGGCCAGCCAGATCCAAGTGATGTTGGCGGCTCCCCCTTCGGGCATACAGAGGTCCCAATTCGATTTTCCCTTCGATATCGCCGCACCGATTTGCAGCGCGGCCATGGGTTGATCTTTGGGTAGCTGACAGTAGAGGTTTTGAATTTGGAGTCCGTCCAGTTCCATCTTTTCGACGCGCAGTTCGATATCCGCTTGTGCGACCGACATGCTGAAAGCATAGAGAGCCAACACGTTACGGGATCACTTCAAAGGTTGTACTCGTGTAATGTGCGCCTGTGTCACCGAAAAAGAGATCCAGCATATAAAAATCGATCGGCAGAACGCCAACCTCGACGACTTCTTCTACAGAACTTACGGGAAGAACCTCCCATGTGGTCATCATGGTGCTGCAAAAAGGTTCATATAGAAACGAACTGTCCGGGCTCGGATTGTTTCCATGTACGAGGAGAGAGCCGATGAGGCAAGACGTTCCGCTGGTAAAGGAAAGCGTGGTATCGCACGGATTGTATACGACCGCGGCGATTTGAATTTCAGACTCGGCGGGGAATGTCGATGCGGCTCCGTTTGCGTCCCGTACTTCCACACTCCATACCAAGTCATTGTCCGTACAGTTTTCTTGCGGCTCCGTACTGGGTTCGTCGTTAGGCTCATCGGTCGGTTCATCGATCGGCTCATCGGTTGGCTCATCAGAGGGCTCTTCTTCTGGCCCGGTCGACTCTTCGGGGTTTGATTCGCTTGACGGTTCGTCGGTTGGTTCCGTGGCCGGCTGGCTCGGTTCATCGGTCGGTTCGTTTATCTCGGGCGTATCGGAAGAGGCTTCTTCCGCAGTGGCTGTATCGCTCTCTTTTTCGGTGCATGCACACAAGAGAGTCATGAGTAAAATACGCATATAAAGTCCAATTGGGAGTGGTGTCGCATTCTTTTAACAGAAATGTTCAACCCTTACATGAAAATATGGCTTCATCGATTTGTTTTTCCCTCTTACCGAGGAACTTACGGTGTCGGTGTGCAGGGGTTCTTTCGCATCCAGTCGCCAATGGTTTCCAAAAAAATCGTTGCGGGTACGCGACTTGGGTGAGTGTACCATCCCATACCCGGAACCCCCTCCGTTTGCATCATGAGGTGGTCGAGTTCGGGGAGAACGGTAACCGTTGCATTTGCGTTTGCGGACAACGCCTCCTCGAGTGCAGGGATCTCAACGGAAGGGACAGACTGCACATCGTGCTCTCCGATTACGGCTAAAACATGACTCTGCAGAGATCGAAGACTTTGAGACGGATCGATTTCGCTCCACGATTTCATAAAGTCGCCTTTTTTGTGTTCCAAAGAGAGCAGATAGCTCGATTGTGCTCGTTCGCTTTCTCTGCTTTGATCTTCGGGGAGGTTGTGGGCCTTGGAAATCGCTTTGAGTTGGGTTTGCAGTACCTCGGTTATGGGGCGCGCAGCCGATCCCAACAGTATGACCCCTTGGATTTCAGGTTGCCCTACGGCAATTTCAGGCGCGATGAAGCCCCCTTGCGAATGTCCGATGACATAAAGACACGTTGCATCGACCTTGGGAGATGCTTTCAGCGCGTCCCGCATAGACGCTGCATCTTCTATAAGGTGCGTGAATAGGGGCTTGGGAGCCTCATCCGATACAATGGATTCACCTACCCCTCTCTTGTCATATCGAAGGACGGCAAAGCCTTGGTCATTGAGGTACCAAGCGAGTGTCCGGAGTAGTCCGAAATCGACGGCGGCGTTGCTACCGTCTCGGTCGGTGGGACCTGAACCTTGTATGAGAAGAACGCCTGGAAGTGGGGCGGAGGATGCTTTCGGAGTACTCAGGCTGCCGTACAGTTCGACATGTTCACCTTTGGCGACCACCGTTTCCTCCCATATGTGCGCGGGTGTGGCGGGACGAGATTCTTTGGGAATTTCGAAGTCTGTGGCGACGACGCTGATACCGGACATCTGATCGCTAAGGGCCAAAAGTTTGCCCTCGGACAACCACAAGGAGCGACCATGTGCCGCCGTTCGAACGAAATGACGCTGTACATCCCTTCCGTTATACTGAACCGATGGGTTCGGTATCAGATCTATATAAAGCGTCTCTTCAATGCCCTCTGCGAGATTCCATACCGCTTGTGCAGCGGGGATATCGCCGATGTTTTGGGCTATATCCGCCCAGCCGGCCAAACCACCGGACAAGGGAGTGGTCGCTGCGTGTCGATGTTCGATCCACAATGGTTGAGAGACGGCTTTTCGGGTTCGAACCAATCCGGCTCTCCGTACCCAATCTTTGTCGGTAAGGAAGGTTTGAAATCCCCGCCCAAAACGATGTACGCTTTCATATGCAGCTTCTTTGCGATCCGAGATGGAAAAGAGTCCTTTCTCCATCTTGCTCTGCCATCCGTTGGATGTCCGATACAGGGTTGCGGTACCCACACGCTCTTCGTGCATGTCTCGGATGTCGTAGGTTTGATATATGGGGGCATCGGTGTGGAATTCCGGTGCGTGACATGACGTGAACAGCCAGAGGAGCATCAGATTTCCATCGTTTGCAATTTGAGCTTGGAAGAGAAGATTAAGATTACGATGAAAAGGGTGGATAGACCGATGCACCACTCTATTTCAATGGGATCTTGTGCCGTTGCGAGAGCCATGGCCGCAGAGAAGAGACCCCCAGGGGTATAAGGGCCAATCGTCGGAATGGCTGCGAATCCACGTAAGAATAGGTATCCGACAAAGCCGACACTCGCGACCACCGGGATGGAACGAACCAAAAGTCCCGCATACGTCATGACGGCCATTAGAAAGATCAAGAACAGGTACAGCAACCCATGAACCGCCAAAAACCCCGGATAGTGTAACTCTCCGGGAAGAAAGAGGGTGATTATGAAACAACCCAATGCGCACAGCAAAACCCCGAACAGCAAAATCAGTCCGTCCGCCATGAGTTTGACGTAGAGAATGTTCGATCTCTCAATGGGAAAGGAACATTCGTACTCCATTACGCCGGAAGCGCGTTCACCAGCAAAACTATCCATCGAGAGAAGCACGACGGTGAAAGGAATGAAACCCAGCAACTTGACGTATTGAACCAACCCCATTTGCAGCGTGGGATCGGATAGAACCGGACGAAGCATCTTTTTGACTTCTTCGTCTTGTACCAAAAGTAAGAAGTAAGGAGAGAGTACGGTAATGAGCGGCGCCACCAGTCCGACGGCGAAGAACAGAAATAAGATCCCCGGCGCTTTGAGAGAGCGAACCCGCTCTTTGAGCTCTTTTCGCAGTAAAATTCCCGTCATTGTTTTTCTACCAATCGGATGAAGATCTCTTCCATAGAGTACTCTTTCCATTCAAAGTGACGGAGCGAAACATTGTGACGTACCATCAGACCCGGAAGCGCTTCCTCTACCGCGCTTCGATCTTCGCACAGGATCCGAATGCTATCTTCCTCTTGCTCATCCCTTTCCAGCTTTACATGAAGAGTCTCTTGGAGTGTCTGCAAGAACGCCGGTGGAATCGGGTGACATCGAAGAAGACCGATTTGGCTGAGGTTTTGAAACATCATTGCAGAAACCGGTTGAGAGCGTAAAACGGTTCCATTGTGTAAAACGGTTACACCATCACAAATTCTCTCTACATCTGCCAATATGTGCGTCGAGAAGAAGATGGCTTTTTCTTGACCGAGTTCTTGAATGATATTGAGAACCTGCGCGCGACCGATCGGATCCATTGCTGCGACGGGTTCGTCCAAAAGTAAGAGTTTTGTGTTACCCAACACAGCAGCGATGAACGATAGCTTTTGCTTTTCCCCACCCGAATACCCTTTGATTCTTTGGTGAATGATGGGGGTGAGTTGGAGAGAATCGACGAGCGATAACCATCGCTGTTCCTCTTCCGGGCGAACACCGCGAAGTTTGGCGCAGAATTGGAGCATCTCCATACCCGTCATCCAATGGTATGCGGGTGGGTTCTGTGGCATATAGCCCACCATAGCGCGGGTTTGCTTGGACGGAGACAAGCCGAAAATGTTAATCTCGCCCGCTTGTGGACGCAAGAACCCATTGATAATGCGCAGCGTGGTCGATTTTCCTGCTCCATTGACGCCCAAAAATCCATACACACCGGGCTTTTCAATCGAAAAACTCAGATCGCGCAGGACAGCGGTGTTTCCATAGCTGTAAGATATATTTTGACAGTGAAGAATAGACATTGGAGCTTGTTTTTTATCACTATATCGATTGAGATATCATCGTGCAAGAACATATTGCAGGATTGAATCGCCATGTCAAAGGTTTATCTTTTCCGGCCAATATGCTATATCGATTTCAATTACACACCTCTGCAATCCCTTTTTTTAATGCAGCATCACGTCTGAAACGGCTCCCATTTTTCTAGGGCACAATGGCAAAAGAAAGAATATCAGACCCTCCTTATGACCCCAATCAACGCATCAGCAAGGTGCTCTTGGAACTTATCGGTCTTTGGCTGGTCACCTTGCTCTTGATTCGTGCGTTGGTGTTTGCCCAAGGAGTGTTGGGCCTGCCTGAATTAATTTTGGGCTTGGTTCCCTTACTGTTTGTCTACGCGCCAGTCTGGCTCTGTAGCTACCGTAAAGTTGATTCTTGGGGGTATCAACTAAGCATTCCTGCTTTTCGAGACTGGAAGGCCTGGTGGAAAGCCATGCGTTTGAACTTAATGATGAATGCAGCCATATGGTCTTGGTATATACCGCTCTATATCGCTTGGACCAGTGTCTTTTGGGGAAAGCCTTATGTGGGAACCTTACCGAAGCAGTTGTGGCTTACCATCGCATATCATCTTTTCTTCGTTGCGATTCCCGAGGAGTTCTTTTATCGCGGCTATTTTCAAGGCCGTCTCAATGAAGTTTTTCCACGGAAGTTTTTAATCTTCGGTACCCCCATCGGATGGGGGGCTGTTATCGCTTCTTTGTTCTTTGCTTTCGGTCATTCCTTGGTTCAATTTCAATGGTGGCACTTTGCAACATTTTTCCCAGGCTTGATTTTCGCTTGGATGCGAGAGAGATCGGGGGGTGTTTTGGCCGGTTCGATGTTTCATGCCAGTTGTAATATCGGTATCACGATTTTGGATACTCTTTATGGCATCCGAAGCCCGATTTAGAAGAAGTTTACAGGGGCTTGGGTACCGTTGCCTCTCTCCGACCCCTCTATTGGAAATGGAAATGCTTCATGCTGCCCATAGATCCAAGACTCTAGATGGTGTGTTGGGCGAGCCCTCTTTTTG
>JAYYRF010000279.1:0-4299 GCA_036127535.1 Myxococcota bacterium
TCAATCGCGACCTGGTAATTTCCGATGGCCTTTTCGGCGAGTGCGTATTGATTGAGGCTCATCAGGGTTTGGTCTGCTTTCGCGCCCAAGAGTCTTTGATGCTCTGTTACCGCGGACTTTGCAACCTGCGCGGCCGACTTCAGCCATCCAGCATCGCGAAAGAATTCCACAACGTTTCGCAGCAGGATTAAGGAATCCGGATGTGAGATGCGGACGTTCTCGATTGTTTTTTTGTAAAGGCTTTCGGCGTGTTCGGTTCCCAAAGCGCGCCAGATGCGTAAGAGAGGCGAAAAATCCTCGGAATTATCTCTGTATAGCCAGTAGAGATACATACCGGTGAAGTCGAGGTCTGCGAGTCGCTCCCTCGCTTCCACTTTTTGATCGAGTGTGAGCATATGTGGAATGCCGTATCGCAGTAGGTATACCCAAAGAGACGACGGCACCTGTTGGAGACTCCAAGCACGTGTCGCATCGGAGATAGAGTGATGAAGTCTTTGGATTACAACAGAACGAGTACGCATACATTGACTCTCGGTCGGGTGAGAAGTACATGTCCTATTATACAAACGTTTACCGATTGTTTTGCTCTTTTATGTATGAGATCTACGCGTGGCGCGGAGCGGTTGTATCCCGTGCCGGCAGAGATAGGGGATGAGCATCGGTCAGGTTTGGGTACGCCAGATCCAAGCGTTAGGGCGGACACAAATCCTTTGGAGCCCAAATCCCATTTCTGGAATCCGAAGACGGGATCGCAACAATTGCTAAGGACTCTTGGCAAACCAGATAGTTGCTTCTCTCTCTTGTGGTTTGGCGCAAATCGTCAATCTGCGACGGAGGAAGATCCCAAACGAGGACTTGGCCATCCTCATATCCGGTGGGAAATGACATGGTTTACAACTCTTTGGGATGAATCTTTCTTATCGTTAAAGATGTTCAAAATCCAATCGTATCTGCTGTGGATTCCGTTTATACTTGAAATATGTTCTGTGCCCGTGAACGGTAGAATCGGGGAAAGGAGAGGGTGAGATGCGAATCGTTTTGATGACACTTGTAGCGGCTTGTGGAAGTGAAACTACGCCCAAGACGTTCAATGATCTTCCGACCATCACCATTACCACGGGGGAGACGGACTTTGATGAAGGAGACGTCGCCATCTTTCGCGCACAGGTTGGTGATTCGAATCACTCTCTTTCAGACCTGTCCGTTATTTGGTATTTGGACGATGAGATCGCCTGTGACTGGACGAGTGTCGATGCCTTGGGAGAATCGAGTTGCGAGATTGAGTTTGTCGAGGGAGCGAGCGCGGTTCGCGCACAGGTCGTGGATCCACAAGGGGGCGCTGGACAAGACAGTGTTACAGTTGCGGTTGCGGTTTCACAACCGCCCGTCGTTCAAATCATCTCTCCGGTTCCATCCGGGGTGTATCGTTCGGATGAGTTGATTCAATTCGACGCCGTGATTTACGATGCAGAAGAGAGTGCGTCTTCTTTGCACAGTCAGTGGAGCAGCAGTGTCGATGGGGAACTCTCGATCAATACGGAGCCAGACAGTAGCGGTCGCATCGAGGGAGTGTCCTATCTGTCGGAAGGACAGCATCAAATCCGATTGGATGTGGAAGACAGTGCCGGCAAGCGGACGAGTGAAACGGTTTTGGTTTCGGTTGGATCGATCAACCAAGTACCGGATTGCGAAATCGTACAGCCGATCAGCGGAGCCAGCGTTCTTGCGGGGCAAGAGGTGATTTTTGAGGGTTTGGTATCCGATGTCGATACGCCAGCAACCGGGTTGACCGTGCGGTGGTCTTCAAGTCACGATGGGCTCCTCGGGGAATCTACACCATCTTCCGCTGGAGAAGTACTGTACACGTCCAGCACGCTTTCCATCCATACCCATACCATCACGATGGAAGTGGAGGATGATGCGGGTGGTCTGTGCAGCGATATCTCTCTCTTACAGGTCGGTTCTGCTCCATCGATTTCCATTGTATCTCCGGCCAGTGGAAGTACACACAATCTCGGTGAGAGCATCTCTTTCTCTGCCCAAGTCTATGACACGGAAGACAGTTCGGGCGATATTTTGGTTGTGTGGACCAGCGACGTAGATGGTGTTTTACACAACCAGTACGCGTCCTCTGCCGGTATGTCTTCTTTCTTCGCGTCTCTTTCACCAGGCGCGCACCACATTCACGCGCAGGTACAAGACAGTAGCGGTTTTTCCAACGAGCAATCCCTTTCTCTTTTTATCAACACCCCGCCCGAAGCGCCGAGTATCTCTTTATCACCCGCGTTACCCACGACGACGGATGACCTCATGGCCACCGGTGTGGGCGCTATCGATGTGGACGGTGACCCTTTGAGCTACAGATATGAATGGTTGCGCGACGGCTTCTTGACGTCGAACAGCACCGCGAACCTCCCGGCCTCTGAGACCCTAAAAGGGGAGGTTTGGACGGTGCGCGTGACGCCAAATGACGGGTACGCGGATGGGGTGCCCAGTGAAGCGTCGGTCAATGTCATCAACAGCCCGCCCGGTGATCCGAATTTGGTGGTGATCGTGCCCGCAACACCGACGGATGGAGACGATCTCGTGTGCACCGCTTCGGGTGCCTCCGACGCTGATGGGGACAGTTTATCGTATGTGTACTCTTGGGTTGGGGATGGTTTGACTTGGAGCGGGGATACGATTTCGAGTACCGATACCAGCCCCGGACAAGAGTGGGTTTGCAGTGCTTATGCGAGTGACGGAAGCGAAAGCAGTGGGGTCATCGATTCGTCCGCGGTCACCATCGCTTCCAACCCGGTTACCACAAGTTGCGACGAGTGTGTGGATTTGGGTGGGGGAATTGTAGTGGGTTTTGTAGAGGTGCCGGCGGGTGGTATACCTTCGGGCAGTTCCTTTTTATCAAATGATTTCTACATCATGACCACGGAGGTGTCGCAGGGGATGTTCGAGGCCTTGATGTCCTACAACAATGCCAGCTTTTCTTCTTGCGGGATCAATTGTCCGATGGAAACCGTTTCGTGGCATGAAGCGGCCGCTTTTGCCAATGCTCTATCTTCCTTTGCCGGGCGTTCTTCGTGCTATAGCTGCTCGTATACCAACGCTGCCGATCCGAGCACGGTGACGTGCTCCGATAGCCCATCCTACAACGGACAGAGCATTTACAATTGTCCCGGATATCGTTTACCAACAGATCTCGAGTGGGAGTACGTCACACGTTCCACATCGGCTTATGACATTTGGACATCCAGCGGGGGGGGCAGTATTTCATCGCTTGATGAAAGCAGTTGTCAAAGCGGATTAACCCTCAGCGACGGAACCGCATTGGAGTCGGTGGCTTGGTACTGCGCGAATGCTGGTGGACAGCCGCAAGAGATCGCACAAAAACAGGCCAACGGCTTCGACGTCTACGATATGCACGGCAATGTGTTTGAGTGGTGCCAAGACTGGTACGATGTATGGTGGAGTATTGGCATCAATCCGGTGAACACCTCGGGTACGACCAAACTGATGCGCGGCGGGTCTTGGGATACCGAGCCTTACGAACTGCGTTCTGCTTATCGCGAGCATAACTATGGGAGTTATCAAAGCGCAGATGTCGGTTTTCGCCTGGTGCGTACCGGTCCTTAATGGGGCTGATGGGGTGAAAGCTCCTCGTTATGTTATATCCGAAATAGGATAGGGGAAATGTATGATGTATAGAGCCTTGTTTTTAGTACCGCCACTCTTTCTGTGGGCTTGTGGAGAGGAGTCGAAAGAGAGCGATATCGGAGATGAAACACCGACGGATAGCGGATCCGATTCCGCATCGGACACGACGGACACAACCTTGGAGGAAATCCGTTTGGCGGAGTACGCAGCAGATTTGGGAACCGCCTACAGCATGGAATCCATGAGCTTTGGAGAAGACACCAATCATACCTTGACCGTGTACATGTTTGATCGGCATAGCTCTGCGGAGGTACATGCCCCCGATAGAGGGATGACGCGTTTTGTTTTCTTTTGGAATGCCGATCGAGTCGCGGCGCAGGTCATCGACTTGGGTGCGGAGTATTATTACAACTACTGGTGGGAAGGGGATCGCTACGATGTGTCCTTCGAGATTATCGATGCCGAGTTTGCGAATACCGAGTACGCGTTTGAACTCAACGGCAAGACCGAGACCGTGACGGAACTCCGCGCCGGTGTTGCGGGTATGAACTTCTCCGAAATGGAGGAAAACGCGTGTCGCTTCAGCCGTGATATGTTGCGATTTGCCTGGGAGAGCATGGAACGAAGAATCGGCGACGGAGAGTGTTG
>JAYYRF010000280.1:0-6033 GCA_036127535.1 Myxococcota bacterium
GGAAAAGACGTGGAGCACGCTTCCAAACGCGCGGCACAGCTTCTGTTGTCCTCCAGCGTTAAGTCTGGCTCCAATATCAACGACGCGGCGGAAAAAGCGGCTGGGCTTCTGTCCAATGCTTTCCAAGGAGCGGATGATCAAATCCGTGAATCTTTGACAAGGCTCGTAGCGCATCTACAAAACTCATTGGAGGGGTCACAAATTAAGATTAGCAGTACGTTGGAAAATGCGGCTGAGGATATGAAAGTTCTTTCGGATACCCAATCGCAACACATCCACCAATGGACGCGTATTGTCGATACTCTGACACCCGCGCTCGCGGATTTAAATCAGTCTGCGACGGGTTTAAATCGTTTGGTTCTCGAACTGCAGGCCGCGATTCAACCGGCTGCTGTGGCCGCCAATGATTTTCGATTGGCATCGACACAGATATCGGCCGTCTTCCCGAGTATCGAAGCAACGGCGGATGGCTACAATAAGTTTAATGATTCTCTCACACAGGCTTCTACGGCCTTGAGCAGCAGTGCGGATCGTTACAATCTTGCCGGAAATGAAATGGGAGAGCTGTTAGCCGATATTAAACAAAGTTTGGTTTTACAGACGAAATGCAATCAAGTTTTTTCCAAAACCTTGGTGCAGATCAAAGACTCCTTGGACAGCCTCTCACCGGTTTCGGGGAGCATGCAAGTCGCCGCGGAAAATATACAAGCCGTCTCGAGAGACACCGCCAACGCCGTCGCCGTGATCAAGAGTGCCACCGAAGTACAAGATCGTTCGGTTGAGCAACTCGATGAGATGAGTCGGAATCTCATGGGTATGTTGAAGTCTCAAATCGAGCAGCTTCAAGGGGTCTCTGGGAACTTTACGCATCTACAAGATGTTTTGACCAGTGGGGTTGAGGCCTTTTCTCAGCAGCTTCCCCGTTCGGTCGACCAAACGCTGGTTCAGTTTGATGCCGCGATGGGGAATGGTGTTGCTCGGCTTGGGAGCTCTGTAGAGCGTCTTCGCGAGGCGATGGACGATCTAAACGAGCAGCTGGAAATCATGCTTGATCCCAAAAGACGACGATAGGAAACATGAAAAAGGTTCAATTTCCCCAGAAGCTTTCCTTTGCCTGTGATCCCGTCGCGACGCAGTCCGCGGTGGATGCCTTAGAGCCCGTTTGCCGAACGGTTTCCCCGCTTCAAAATACCCACGAAGAATTGGCCAAGCAGCTTATGTCGATTCCGCAAGCCAAGCTGCAGAAGTGGAAGATGAAAAAGGCTGCGCAGGAGCTTCTGCCTTATCTCATCATAGAGGCACGAAGTAACCCCCCTTTGAAAGAGCGTATGAATATACTTTTGACGCATCTCTTTCCTTCGCTCAAGCCCCGGATTCAGGTACGTGTTTTATCCTATGCGTTGGATTGGAGCGACGTTCGCAAAAGCGCCTATCAAAGCTTCAGCCAACATCCACCTTCAGAGCAATCGCCCCCTTGGCTTCGCACGCACTGGAAGAGAATCTTGCGCCCGGAACCACCCGAAGAAAATATGGTCACACTGCTACGCGAGAACCGCGTTCCGTTGTTTAACGTTCTGCCTTGGTTGGGTCTCAGTCCCTATGCACCGATGGTAGAGTCCTTGTATTTGGCTTACTGGGAGGAACTGGATCCCCAAGACTTGATGGGGTTGGACTTTGGTCAGGTGTGTCGATTTTTGGAGTCGTCTGCACCTCCAAGTATACGAAGCCGTCTTCTCGCTTGGATTCTCCAAGAGTATGTCACCGGTGCGAGTCTCGATGTTCTCGATAGCCCATTTCGTAAACTGTTCGAGATTGGGCAGCATCTATGGGGCTCTCCTCATCGAAGCGGGTGGCGTCAATGTGCCGCGGAGATCAAACAGATAGCCCTTTGGTTTGAACACGAAAGAGAACTACGTCGATTTTTTGATGAAGAGCGATGGGGTTGGTGGCGTACGTATCTCCCTTTTATTCGTAGACTTGCCGAGCGGGAGAATATCTTATTGATCGATCTTGGAACGTGGGTTGCCGCGGAAAAGAAAGAGGCGGAACAGTCTTGTGGCTGGTATCGACACTCCCATGTCTCTTTGCCTCTCAAAGAACCCGACGAGGTATGGCGCAGGGGAGAGTATTGGCGTGAGTCATTTCAAAGGCGGATGAGCGAACGCCTCTCCGTTTGAGGAGTCATTTTTAGCGGCACTCTTGTACCAGGCTCGAGTCGGGTTCAAAAACGCAATCGTTCCACAAGCAAGTCCAATTGCTGCTGCATTCACAGTCCCCGTCGTCATCCAAAATATCGCCGGACTGACCACAGCTTGGTGTTGCGCCACTCCAGCCAACAGTATCCACTCTACAGTATTCACTAAGACCAAGGTCTTTGTAGCATGTACCGGTAGTGGTATACAGAAGCTCCTCACCATCTTGACAATTATAGTCAAAAGAAAAATCTCCGCGGTGCGTTGAAAAATATCCGGACTGATTTGGATTCGCGAGACTGTTGTAGTCATAGCAGTCCAAGTTATTGGTCACGTCAAAGTCGCCGACCGGTGAACACCAGCATTCCGTACTGTAGTTGGGATCACCGTAGTTGTCTCCATCATAGTCGCGATAGTATTCGGTGCAGTTTACAGCGTTTAGTTCGTTTTGG
Source organism: Myxococcota bacterium (assembly GCA_036127535.1). Classification (GTDB taxonomy): domain Bacteria; phylum Myxococcota_A; class UBA796; order UBA796; family UBA796. The sequence continues at coordinate 2,645 of JAYYRF010000280.1, forward strand.
TCATTGTTGCAGTTGTTGTCGATGCCGTCTCCGCAGATTTCTGTCTCGGAAGGGGACACCAATATATCTGCATCGTTGCAGTCTTGGGCGGAGTTGGTTGTATTCACGCAATTACCGCTTTCGCAGTACCCATCCCCGTCGTCATCGTAATTCTCGGTGTTTTCATCGATGAGTCCATTGCAATTGTCATCGATGCCGTTGGCGACCTCAACGGCTCCGGGATTGACGGTTGGATCGTTGTCGTTGCAGTCGAGTTGTTCTTCGTTGTATCCGTCGCCGTCATCGTCACCTTCATCGATCAGACCATTACAATCATCGTCGTATCCATTCTCAACCTCTTCCGCTCCGGGATAAACGGTAGAATTCGTATCGTCGCAGTCTCCTTGGTTTTCGGTGTAGTTGTCCCCATCGTTGTCAATGTCTAAGGTGGAACGAACGACAAAGAATCCTTGTGCTTCGGCTGTAAATCCGTTGCTGTTACTCACCGTAAAGAGAAGGTCATGATCTCCGGCGTCGAGGATCGCATCGCAGGCTGCTCGTCCAGTAGAGTCGGGGACTGGCTGACAAAACACTTCGTTTTGGTTACTGAAGGTAACGATTAATTCGTTCAAGGGGTCGAAGCCGTCGTAGACCTCTACGATGAAAGTATAGTACTCATCTTCAATGCCATAGTCGCCGCTAATCGGCTGTACGATTCTAATTTCAGGTATGTCGGGTAGATCCGTTATGGAAATTTGTGTGGTGTCTTGCGTCGCTTCGTTTTCTTCGTCGAATACGACGAGTGTAATGATATGCTCTCCGGGGAGTAAATTGGCGGTGCTCCACAACAACTGTCCTTCATCGGTCGGGAGATCCCCGCCGACGAGTTCTCCTTGTAAATCGCTTTGCCACGTGATGCCAAGATCACCCGGGGCGGTAAAATCATCACCGATTACCGCGCTAAATTCAACAACCTCTCCTTCGTCGTATTCTGAACCGCTCACCGGAGAGACAATCGATACCGCTGGGGGCTGATTGTAGATTCCCAGTTTGGTGTCAGAGCCAACCGTACAAGACCACAGTGCGAACAACAACATAACAAACCCCGCATATACACATTAAAGGAGTGGGAAACAAAGAATAGTCCCTAAATCCTAACCTTCCTTAAGTATATAGGCGAGAAAAGTCATTTCTGATGTGACAATTGTGAAAGCCGGGTCAATTCAGTAGCAGTACTGCGCCATAAACGTGAATTTATGAAAGCCCAAAGCAAAGCACTGTTGGTGTTTTAATTCGATCGAGTACCCGTTTTGATGGGGAACCGCCTGTTCGAGATCGATCAGATCCCAAAGATCATAGGTTCTTTGTTCGTCGTAGCACCGAATATTCCAATCTACGGGGAGATAACAAACCGCGAAGCCTTCTTGCCACTTGAACAGTTTTTGTGCGGGTAGTGAATGTGCCACCAAGCGTTCCGAAGGAGAGAATATGTCTCTCAACTTTCTCCAAAGGGAACGCTTGGGATTCAAATGTATCTCGGGAACGCGTTGGGTAAAGCACCCGATCTGCTGAGCCCGACCATTTTGCAGAATACAGATTTCTAACTTCCTCTCTGTCTTGCCTTGCATGAGCATTTGATCAGAGTGAATGAGTTGGATGTGTAGCTCCAAAGAACCGAGATGAAGAATGTCACCCGAACGGAGAGGGGTTACATCGGATAGCGGATGACCATTTCGTAGGACGTTGCGGTTTTCCGGTATCCAAATTTGCGACCCCATCACCTGAAACGATAGAGAGGAGAGCGCTTGTGTCCTTCGACTTTGATTCGAGGACAAAATGCCTTCTCTACTGATTATATAGCGTCCCAAATAGGTTTCAGGTTCATAGGCATCGATACAAATAATGGGGGGCATATTCACTCCGCTTCGTCTATTTCCAACAGACAAAGCCACATGACCACCGTTCCATTTTATTCTTCTTTTCTTCCCGATCTCAGTGTGGTTTTCCAACCGGGCTAATCCGCTGTGATAAAGCTCTTTGCCTCCGCGTTGAGCGATTCTGAATGAAGAAATGCCTGACGCTGTGGGAACTTGCTTGAATAGGAGACGTGAATTTCGCTACGGGTTCCCATTAAAAGGAAGTAGTAGGGCAATGATAGCTCGGGTGAGTAGCAGGCGAGATTCGTCGGAACACTGCACAGGGTAATCGGATTCTTCCCAACGGGTAAATTGCTGATCAAAACATCGATTTGCTTTCGATAGTAAGACATGACGTTTAGAAATACGGATTTGGGCAAACGGTTCAGGGTGTATGACTGGAGAGAACAATTTCCCCATATTTGGATCGGGTTTTTCGACTGTTTGTAGAGTTGTTTTGCGATACCGACCATCGAGTCTCTTTTCACCCGTGCAAGGATCACCCCATACTTGTTGCGGGATTTGAGAAAGGGAAAGTACACCGTCAAGCCAACGTTGAGCGCCTGGGTTTCCGGATGCCGTTGAAAAATATTCTCGACGACCTTTGCCGAACTCAGCAAGTTAAAGGGGATTTTGGTTCGACGTTTCAGGGATTGAAACGTCTCCGCTCGCCAAAGAACATGCCCTTTGTGTACGCGAGCTTGTTCCGGCGCACGAAGTTGGCTTCGAAGGAGACTATTTCTCAACGCGATGGGTAGGGCAAATAATTCTGGGATAAAAGGGGGCGGGGGAGGTATTTTTCGGTAGGGTATGAGGGGTGGATTGGCATCGAAGAGCGGCCGAAGCGTGCGCCAAATCCCAACGCCGTCACATTGGATATGACTCCATACAACGGTGATTTTACCTGTCTGCGACATGTCGAAGTAGACTCCATTCCTCGGTTGGAGCAGATCGAAAAACTGTACGAAATCCAAGGTTTCGTACGCGAGTTTCTCTCCGTCGGTGCGGGCAACCTCGTACAAGAGGCTCGCTTTGCCCTCTGACGTATCAAGATAGCGGGAGATGGCGTTTTGAAATCGTTGTTTTAGCACCTTGTCGTTTTGCGGCGTGCACTGCAATACCAATTCCATATTTGAGGACTTCCAGTCATCTTTTCCGTAGTGTTCCATGTAGCGGTCTTCTACGCTATTGAGTCGCGTACGAAGATAGTCATTCAGGAGCCATAAAGTGAAGAGACTGAGGATAGGGAGTAGGATCATTTCTGTCATGTAAATCACCGATGTCACGGTAGAACTATACTTCTGAACTCTATGCAACAACAAGTGTGTCAAAACAATGTCACAATATTCTGATCATCCGATCCAAGGAATCATCCTTACAGACTGTAGAATGATGGTTGCTAGTCTTTTGGACTCGTTGGGACGTCCCCCGCTACCAGATGGAAGATGCGGTGCGAACCTTTATCTCTCCGACGTGTTTCAGCACTTCTTGATA
>JAYYRF010000281.1:0-10808 GCA_036127535.1 Myxococcota bacterium
CTCGTTCAATTTTGACTGGAAACATATATCTAAGTCCCAGCATCCAGCAGAAGATCTTTCGTCAGATTTCGGGAATGTCTGCTGGAGAGATTTCTCTCCGAAATCTCTCGGGTCGAGAAGATGAGGTGTTTCAATGTATGGCTCAAAGTATGACAACAAAGGAAATCGCAAAAACGTTATATATTAGTGTGAAGACTGTGCAGACTCATCAGGCGAATATTAAAAAGAAATTAAAGTTGGACTCTCTCGCTGATTTGCGTATGCTCGCCATTAAGTATTCTGAATCCGATCATTGATGGAGCTGTGAATGGAACATTCTCGAGGGGAATACTGGAGTGGAAGTACCGGTGTATCGGAGCCTCAATATTCTTTTCCCATTGTACTGCTTACATGCGCTTTAATTATAGAGCTTCTGTTTGTTATGGTCATGGTTGTTACCATGGTGTATTCAGAAAAGCAGGTTCGTACCACTCTGGAAAGACAAGTTCGATTGGAGCGTTTACAAGGTGACATCTTGCATTTGGATGAGGTACTGACCATGTCGGCACGTATGTCTGCATCCAGCGGCGATTTGCAATGGGAGGAGCGCTATAAGTTATATGAACCCAAATTAGAAAAGGCCATCTCTGAGGCGCAAAATTTATTGCCGAATGAAGAATTGATGGGCATGGAAGAGACAAACACAGCGAATGAAAAGCTCGTAGAGATGGAATTAGAGGCATTTGAAGCCGTTCGAAACGGCAACAAAGAAAAAGCGCAGCAATTGCTTTTCTCCCCCGTTTATGAACAGGCAAAAATCAGCTACGCCTTGGGTTTGCGACAAAGACTACAACTTTTGGACAATTTGGTTGCCGACTTAATGCAAACCCAAAAACAACAGGTGAGAATTATTCAAATATCGGGTTTGATCGGGTGGGGAATTTTGATCGTTGTGTGGATATTGGTCATTAAAAATATCAACCGTTGGCGAAATCTCTTGCTTAAGACGCGTGTGGATCTTCAGCGCTCTCAAGAATTTTTGGAGGATCGTGTACATATGATGGCACGGGATTTGACTCGGGTAGAGCATAAAGAGAGAGAGAGAATCGCTAAGCTTCTGCATGACCAGCTTCAGCAGCTTCTCGTTGCAGCGCGTTTGCACATTCATTTGTTACCCGAATCCGAACATCGAAAAAATACGGAGAAACTCATAGAAGAAGCAATTCAAGAGTCCAGAACATTGACGCTAAAATTAAATCCGCCTGCTTTAATGGCTGGTGGATTGGTAGAGGCTTTGAATTGGCTGGTCTCTTGGATGCAAGAAAATTATAACTTACGGGTTCAACTAAGTATTTCGGAAGAGGTGCCGCCGATAGATAAAGAGATACAACTTGTGGCCTTTGATAGTATCCGAGAACTGCTGTTTAACGTCGTAAAGCATGCAGGTGTGAAGGAAGCCATCGTACAGTATGGATACATGGACAATAAACTTGTGATTATCGTACAAGACAGGGGCGTTGGATTTGATTTGGCGACGACGCTTTCGGGACATCGTTTTGGTTTATTGAACACGTTGAGGCGTGTAGAGTTACTCGGTGGTACCGTTCAGATCGAAACCCAACCAAATCAGGGCTGCTACGTTTCACTGGAATTTCCCGTTTCAGAGAACGGTAAGGAACGCAGCCAGCACACGATTCGAATTGTTTTGGTGGACGATCACGCTATCGTAAGAGTGGGTATTCGTGCCATGCTCGATCGAGAACCGGATTTAATGGTTGTGGGGGAGGCATCGACCCTCAATTCTACCCTAGAGATCGTAAAGCGAACAAAGCCAGATCTCATTCTCATGGACATTTCTTTGGGTACCGATCAACCCGATGGTGTTGAAGTGACAAAACAACTCCGGATCTCTGGTTTTAAAAAGAAAATTATCGCTTTGTCCTCTTATGAATCTGCCCATTATCAACAAGCTATGCAACAACTCGACGTCTCTGATTATTTGATCAAAGGGCAAGATGCGAAAAAATTGCTCAACGCCATACGCGAAGCCGTTATATAAACCAGCTCCGTTGTGTCGGATAGTTCGCATACTTAGGTTCTCGACGCACTCTTGTGATGCCGTCTAACCGTCATGACGCAAATTCATCGGCAAAGTAGACGTTAAAGGTGTATAAAGCGATTTTTTTGAGCATATATGGTTCCTTTCCATTTGACAAGGCGGATAGAAATGGGTATCATTCTTGCGCTTAATCAATTATTTTTTAATTGAACTGCTAAGGTGTCCAAATCGGATGAAACAGGGAAGTCGGTGAAAATCCGGCGCGGCCCCCGCCACTGTGATCATGTATAGCCTCTTCAAGCAATTTTGACTTGGCTCCAGCATGTAAGTCAGGAGACCGGCCTTGGTAGGTAGAGCCTTTCTTCGGGTGGAAGATAAGGTTTTGTACAGAGAAGTGTGCAATTCTTATTATCTACATGCCCGTGTTTGGATCTCAGAATGAACTGGGGTCTTTCATAACAATTATACATGAATGGAAAAACACGATGCAGAATAAACTATATCTTGGAATACTTACGTCCTTACTGGTCGTTGGTTGTGGTAACAAAGAAACAGATGACACCGGTGCTACTGATACAGGAGAGACCGATACGGAGGAGACCGATACAGAAGATACGGAGGAGACTGATACAGAAGATACGGAAGAGACCGATACAGAAGATACGGAAGAGACCGACACAGAAGATACGGACACCGAAGCCGTACTTGATATCATCGGGTCATGGGAAGATAACTGGGGCAGCATGCACGAAGTGACGGATGCCACTTGGGATAACGGCTACGCTTTGTTTAGCATCACTTCCTTCGACAATGATGCTGGTTGGTTGATTGCACAAAACGATTCTTCGAATCTGTATAATCCCGATCTTTGGAGTAAGTTTGAGTGGGCATACGATGCCGATGGTGAATTATATTATTGCCAATCTACCTATGACGCGGCGGACGAGCAAGCTGCGATGGACGCTGAAGGTGCCGATGCAGCAGATTTAGATGCTGGATGTAGTGGCTTCTCGTGGTCGAAACTTCGTTCTCCCTTGGGATTTACTGGAGACTACGATGATAGCTGGGGATCTTTCCACGCTGTGAATGCTTGGACTTGGAATATGGACGATAGCGTTTTTCACGTTTCCACATATGAAGATGGTTGGTTGGTCGCACAAAACGATTCTTCGAATTTGTATAGTCCCGATCTTTGGAGCAAGTTTGAGTGGGGGTACGATGCGGACGGTGCTGCATACTATTGCCAATCTACCTACGATGCGGCGGACGAGCAAGCTGCGATAGACGCTGAAGGTGCCGACGCAGCAGATTTGGGCGCGGGATGTAACGGTTTCTCATGGACAGCACTTCGTACATCGTTGAGCATTCGCGGCGCCTACACCGACAACTGGGGCTCCTCACACACTGCCGATGCTTGGGCTTGGAATATGGACGATAGTGTCTTCCACATTTCACAGTACGATAATTGGAGCGGTTGGGCGATCGCGCAAAATGATTCTTCGAATCTGTATAGTCCCGATCTTTGGAGCAAGTTTGAGTGGACATATGATGCCGACAGTATCTTATACTATTGCCAATCTACCTACGATGCGGCAGACGAGCAAGCTGCGATGGACGCTGAAGGTGCCGACGCAGCAGATTTGGATGCTGGATGTAATGGCTTCTCGTGGTCAATCTTAACGGCAGAGTAGTCGTTTCGATCACCTTTTACCCTAAAAAAAGGGCTTGGGATATCCCAAGCCCTTTATTGCATGGAATTCTCCAAATCTGCAATGCAGTCGTCGTTCCACTGGTTGTAGTACAGCCATAATTTTCCTTCGTCGTCATAGTCCGCTGTTGGGTTGTGTGCTCCTTCTTCGCTGTATAGCTTATACGGACCGATATCCCATTGAAAGCCATCTAGACTGGATATTGTTTCAAACTCTCCGAGAAATCCATTTTTCATATAGAACATTTCGTGTGTCCCATCGGATCGGAGAATGGTATCGACCGTTGCACCCGAAACATCCGTCTCGACATTGGGGGCATCTGTCCAAGAAATTAAATCGGTAGAGTGCCAGCCCATCGCGTAGTGATCTAGGGGGCCTACATACAAAATTTCGCCGCCGTCTGCGAGAGAAAGTATGCTTGGATCGACACCGCCGGTGCTGCCGGCGGATGATGAAACGGCCAGGAAGGGCTCAGAAAAAGTCCAAGCGTCTACCTGCTGGCTGCGGTAAAATCGGTGTGGTTTTTCGGTTTGCATCGGGCTGATAAAGCCGTCCTCCAGTACATCGGTGGTCATACCAAACCAAGAGAGACGTATCTCTCCGTCACGGGTGTAGCCCAAATCGGGATCAACGGCTAATTGTAAGGACTCAAACTGCAAATCTACCGTTAAAAGCTCGACGAATCCGTTTCCGTCGAATCGATCGATGGAAAATCCAATCCCACCGTATCCCAAGAATCCTTGTCGCCAAAAGCGCGCAGGATCTTCTCGGAGAATGTCCATAAAAAGATCGGGACGCAAATCGTTATACACGATTAGATGGGCACCGGAAGGCAAAATGAGAAGGTCTGGAACGCTGGCATGCGGCCAAACCATTTCCGGTTCGCGAATGGGCACGCGATCGGCGCTGAGTTGCACGCGCCAAATGTCATCGCAGTATACCGGGCTGGAGACTTTATCGGCCATGAAATTTTCGGCAATGGCTATGTCTTGTTCACTGAGTACACCTGCATCCAAATTCCGTAGCACGTCTCCGAATGAACGATCGTCCTCAACGCTCTCTGTCGTGGTTTGATCTGTTTGGTTCTCTGGTGTGTCTTGGTCTATGTAAACGGTAACAGCGTGATTTTGCTGCGCTTCTTGGCATCCGAAAATCATCCAATATATCATATCGACCCCTTCGATAGATTCCTATCTTAAATCGAAACCTTGTCGATTCAGAAAGGATTATCATATCAGCACGTTTTACTTACGGCGACCACTCACGATGGGAACCTGCCATACCGCATATGTATTTTGTAGAGCTTCGAGCATGTCGTTCCACATCGCGGTTACGTCTTTGACAGGCCATCCCAAATACGGTGCCAAGACTTCGCTGTATCCATCTCGCCAAGCGGTAAAAGTATCGATAAAATCTTGGCGTGCCACCCGCTCTGTGTCTACGACAATATAATCCATCTTTCTTTCGGCGAAATCATGCAGCAAAGAGATTCCGCGTCTTCCGATGCGCAGATCGCAGTCCGTATCCAAACCGAATTGCACCGGCCCATTCAACCAAAAGCGATCGAACTCGGGTGGACCATCGATGTGAATCATGGTGTAGTCTTCGATCAAAAGATGGATCCAACCGCCATCTTTCAGAACCCGCTGACATTGCGAAACAATTTGCTCCGGTTGGGGTACCGCCTGTAGTACGTGTCGGCAAACTACGAGATCGATGCTGTTGCCTCGAATGTTGAGATTAAAAGCGTCTCCTTCTTCTATATTTACACGAGAGCCAAAAACCGAACATTTTTGCTTCGCACGCTTGACGTGTTCTGGATTAATTTCGATACCGACGATGTCTGCGTTTGGATAATACTTCGCCAGTCGAACCAGAAATTCGCCGGTTCCGCATCCGACGTCGAGGATACGTTGGGGATTACCGTAACGGTGGAACAATCGTTGTTCTTGTGGCCAAATGCAACGAACTTGCGCGGAGAGGGTACGGAGCATGCTCTCATCTGCCATCTGAGATGATTGTGGGTTTCGATCTGTCATGATCGTTGTCGGTGTAGAACCAATACGGTTCGTTTACTCTGCATGTACATTGGGCGTTGGCTGGTAGACGCGACATGGTTGACCACGAAGAGCCTCGCAATCGGGATAGTCTACCGGAATGGTAATGTCGGGAAGCGTGGAGAGTCGCAGCGTTGATGCTAAATCTCCACCACGTCCCAATTCAAAGGTTGGGTTAGAGTCGTATACGGGAGTCTCAAATTGCCACGTTCCATGGTCGCGACCCGGACTGGATATAGCCAAACGAAGCTGGGAGCCGGCTCGAAAGGGATGAGCGAAAGATGGAATTTGAATCTGGGTTTTTATCCATTCTCCAACGCGTACCGGAGTGAAGTTGTCTGTATTGTATTCTAAAAGCAGACGGAGTTTATCGTCTTCTGCACCATTGTGGCCGACGCGAATCCAGCCGCCTTGCACATAAATCTCGTTTCCGTCGGGACGAATTTCCGTCAAAGTAGCCTGTATCACGACATCGTCTACGGGACTGCGTATCCAAAGATCGAGAATGCCTGGCCCCGAGACGATTTGGGACTCCTCAAATACATCTGTTAGGTAGGAGCTGACGTAACCTTCTGAAAAATACGTCCAATCTATATCCCACATGAGGCGCATGGTATGATATCCGCTCTCACCGAAGAAATTGGTGTCCGATGCTTCCGGATCGAATGTCCACAAATCGATGGCGCTCGTATTGTCAGCGGCTTCGGATAACGAAGTGTCTCCCAAGTACCATTGCAGCGGTTGAGCTTCGTTCGGTGGCCATTGATCGTAGGTGGTCTCGTATCGCGCGACCGGTTCTCCGACGACGTCGGAGCCGGCACCATTTTCGAAAAGCAGTCGTATGGTCGGTTCGGCTTCATAGGCTGCCAAGGCGTCTTCAAAGGAGTTGTAGTCGTCGAAGCGGTCGGCGGGCAGTTCGGTATCTTCCATCCCAAAGGCATTTCCAAACTCGTTTGCAAAAACACGAATCGCCGGATTTACCGAAGGGATGCGCTCAGAGACGTAGAACTCTAAAAACTCGTACCAGCGCATGACGGAATTGGGTGAGAAACCATCGGGGTGCCGTCCGTTGGAGAGTTGTATTTTCAAAGTATCGGTGCTGTGGAAGCGATCGAGAAAGGCGGCGAATTGTCCGCCGGTTTGCTCATCTTGAAAAACACCGCCGACATAAACGGGTAGGGCAACTTGTTCTACCAATCGGTTCAGATCCCGTGCGTCGGCATCGTTTGGACGCATGGGTAGGCCGCGTAGAAACGTCTCAAAGTCGATGCTGTGGTGGGAAAGTCGCAGATTTTCTTCGCAGATGGTGTCGCCCAATTCGATCATGTCGATGACCCAAGAGGCTCCGCCGAGCTGAGCTTCGTGCTCTCGACGCTCTACCCAACTTCGGGTAAAGCCCTTATTATAAATTCCGCCGGGCCATTGCATTTCCCAAGCATCTGCAATGGTCGATTGCGGCGCGACGGCGGCCAAGGAGGGTGGATTGGTCGAAGCGACGTAGAGTTGACTAATGCCGGGGTAGGAGAGTCCCACCATTCCAACTTGGTTGTTGAGAACCCACTCTTGCCGAGCGACGGTTTCTACAATGTCGTATCCGTCGGCATGTTGCGCGCGATTGAATACGTCAAAGATACCTCCGGAGCAACCGGAGCCACGCATGTTAACGCTTACTGTCGCATAGCCCAAGGCGTTGGCGATGGTGGTGCCACCATCCATCCGCTGGGGTTTTGATGGAGAATATCCCGAGTATTCGATTACTGTTGGGTACGGTCCTTCACCGTACATAAGAGGATCGGGAAATCGAATCATCGCGCTGAGCAGAACACCATCGCGCATCTCGATATACTGAAATCCATCCAAAACGTCACCGTCTGTTCCCGTGATTAAAGAATGATGGATTCCATCGAGAATTTGTTTTTCATAGAGCGATACGTCTGGAATGTCATTGACATCGAGAACGGTAAATTTTCCCGACCAATTTTGGTTTTCAGACTCATCATTTTGGATGTAGTAACCCTCTCCTGATGGAAGCACAGAGCCGTTTTCCAAAGAGATGGTTTCAAAATTATTCGGATTGACGGTCTCGTAAGTAAAGGGCAGATACGCGAAGTGTGCTTGTCCCCATTCGTCCGCGATGATCGTCACCAAACGCTCGTCGTTGCTGTTGTAAAGCGTCAACGCAGCACCAGGCGTCGCGTCAAGAACCGTAACCGATTCGACTCCGGCACTAATGTTAAAATCGGCGGGGCGATCCGGTACAGTAATTTCTTCTGCGGAATCCATCTGTTTGGTTGTATCGGCGCAACCGAGAAAAAAGGTTTGGGAAATCAAAAAAATCATGCTCTATGTCCGGTGTGGGTTTCTTCGGGTAGGCCATTTTACCGCTCAAAATAGGGTTCGGTGTCGGATAATCATTGGTTTTGCATTTTTTATACAGGCTGCCTTTGATGGGACGGATTTTTTTGAACCGATGGGTCTTTGTATGGCTTCACTTAGTGGTGTAATGCAAAATTGCGGGGAGGGTAGCGAAGTCTTCAATCGCGCGAACGAGCGAGAGCCCCCATGGGGTCCCAAGCAGGTAGTACGATGGGATCCTCGTCAAATGCGGTCAATAGATTGGCAGGAATCATAGATCGAGGAGCGGCAATCTCAAACATATATTCATCAAACCACGAATCGTTCATCGAGTAAAACCCCTTTCTTCCATTGTCGGTTCCCCAACTGTTTTCTACCCGCCAGCGCCGGGTTTTCCCGTTGAGAACATCGACACCGGTAAACAGCATGGCATGGGTCATACGGGTTTGGTGATAGTGTAGACGTTCTCCCTTGTTGAGATTGAACGGAATTTGATAGAGTTGCGAATAATCGAATAAATCGCAGTCCCAAATGCCGAGATCTCTGCGCATCTGCTTCCCGACATCACACCCGAACCAAACGGGAGTCCGATCTTGGAGTTGTCTCAAAGCGATTTCTTTCATGAGTTCCATTTCTACATTGAGGTAAACGACCTTTTCTCCTCCGACTACATTGCCCAATCCCTCTACGGTGTAGGTTCGACCGTATGGATTCTCAGGACGAGGATCATGCACGAGGCAAAGATAGTCATAGATGGGAAGAGTGATGTACCGTTGCGCAAATTCTTGCGGTGTAAGTATACCGTCGCGGTGAAAATGTTGATCTTTGTCGTTCCACTGCCATAAAAATGTCTGTGGAGGGGTTCCAAGATGAATGCAGAGGATGCGCCAGATGTCTTGTAATATGTTCGCTTTGACAGTTCTCACGGAATGTTTCGCCTGTATATTTCTTCGCAGATCACGCGCTCCTTGGCGCAGTCGTTCCGTAAGAATTGCATTCATCCGCCGCGTATTGGAAGAGCTTTCCGTTTCGGGCATCACCTCTTTGGGAACCAAGCCGTGTTTTCGAATAATATCGACCGCCATATTCCATTGACCCCCATCACTAAGAGGGGTTTGTAGTAAAAATGCGACGAACCGATCGTCGGTGTCTCGATCAGCGGTACGAATCATCTCTTCTAAAAAGAAATTGGCCCGTTCGAATTTGTCCCAAAACAAGGTATAATTTTGGCTGAATTCAAATTCTTTGCGGTTCATCTTTTCCATGGCTCCGACGCGCAAAAGGTTGAGAGCAGCGAACATCCAGCATCGTCCAGATCGTTTTTGATTGGTAGCGGTCCACTGATCGAGCAGAATGGAAAAAGAAAAATTATTATCCGTGATCGTACTTCTATTTAGGGCGACGTCGTCTGCAGAAGTTTGCGTAACGGCATTCTGCACAATTCGAGCGATGGAATCCTCTTCGAATTGTTCTCGCAATTGAGAAATGGTCTCTTGGGAAATCGTTTGGGCGGCTTGTTTCATACTCTTCTCTACCTTTGTCATTTGCACCTCTAGAAATAGAATACTAAAGTTGAATCCAATCAATGCATAAAAAGAGAAGAGTCTTTGGATTGATACGTTATTCTTTGGGTGCGCTGTCGATATGATCCGTCCACAAAACCAACGCTCTCAAACCCTTATCGGAGTTCGTTCCTGCCGGTTCATCTCTTTATTCACTTGGTCGCGATGATATTTCTGTTCGCCTGTAATTCGAGAGAGCGAACTTCCCGCTTGTGAGTACGCGAGAGAACGTGCGATTCTTTGCGAGGAAGAGCCCGTGGATTGTATGCGGTCGAATCCTCAAAGTTGCATGTATGGAGATATTGTGGTGGAAACAGAGGAGTGTAATTGTGCCGATATCATCTATCAAACGATCTGTGATGCTGGTGTCACTGCCAGCATAAAGACGATTCAAGACGGTTTGGTTTGTGAAATTATCGAAAGTGGTGACTAATCGGCGTAGATTCCTTCTATATGATAGTGGCACTCTGAACTGCTGCCGGTATTTTTTACCACGAGACTGTCGTTTTCAGGCACCGGAATTCGAATATTTCCGTTGGTGAAAGCGGAGTTTACACCTTCTCTGGTCATGGCGTGGAGATGTCCTTCGAGAATCATGGAGCCGTTGATGTAGAGATCACACGTTTCAGGTTGGTTTCCACCCATGATTACGCTTCGAAGAACGAAGGTCTTACCGGCAGCAACCGTAAGAACACTTTGAGAACTGTTTGGATTTACTGAACCGGTGACGGATGCATAGGGACCACCGGTTTCGATATGATACCCCGAGATATGAAAAGCGCAATTATCACCGACCGCCTTGACGGTGAGGGTGCTGCCAGCGTCCACGCGTAAGATCCCCGTTCCAAGGAAGAGGCTTCCGCGCGCGGCGTAGGCCATTGGGCCTGCTTTGCCGTTTACGAGCAAGGTATTGTCTTGGTAGAGATCGCAGTTTAGCGAGGATTGGATCGCCGTTGTGATTAAAAAGTCCTGATCGGAGCTTTGGGTAAAAACATCGGTTTCTTGTCCCGATAGGATACTGCCCTGGTAATAGGCGTAAGGTAGGGAACCAAGAGACACGTTCGGAGCGGGGTCTTGTGCTTGTGCG
>JAYYRF010000282.1:0-3716 GCA_036127535.1 Myxococcota bacterium
CGGTATGAACATATACCGGTGCATCATACCTGGCGGCCACGTCGTAGATTGAATAATACGCAGGATCGTCCATGCGAAAGAATTGATGCGGATGCGCGATCTTTACGCCAATCATAGATGGATTCTCTAAAGCTTCGGCCAATCGTTGCAGTTGCGCCTCCTCTTCTACCGCCCAATTTTCAACGGATAAAGATGCCAGTCCAAATAGTCTCTTCGGATTACTTTGGGTGTGTGAGATAACCAATTCATTGGTGGTAACACCCACGCTTCTGGGAGCGTATACCGCAAACAGAAACGTTCGAGAGAATCCACTCGAATCCATCTCACTCAAAATTCCTTCTGCTGACAAGACCTGTTCCGTCAATGATTCGGGCTCGAGATTGAAGGGAAAAGGGAAAATCTCGGCAAAGAAATTCTTTGAACGAGAAGCGATTTGCTCCCATTCTCCGGTATGTAGATGCATGTCGGTAACGGGTATACGTTGGTCTTGGTAAAGAATTCCCATCTCGGGTTGGCTACAAGCAAGCATTAAGAAAAGCGACATGGTTCCTCCAACGAATCGGTCTCAGTTAAGCAAGGTAGCAATGTAATAATGCAAAAACAGAGCAAATGTTCAAACACAATGTTCTCCCTCTTCTAATTCTATCAAGTCTAATCTTATATGAACACTATTTCTAAAATCCAATCTCAAAAAAACGACGGATGCAAATGCGAAGGATCCGTACTATCATTGCCCGCAATGGTCTGATTCATTCTTGGGTGTATGTAGATAGAGTCATTGCCAGACCGTAATCTTCGCTCCGTTCGGCACACCATCTTTGAATTCCCCTTACACCGTTGTTCACTCGAGAAAGAATCGGCTTCTTCGATTCTTATCCTTTCTTTACAACGAAATGCAAAGCCGGCTTTGTACGGATCGCATAAGCAAAAATATGCATATGCGCTATTGAAGCAAAAAGTAGATGGCCATATAGTGACAAAGAGCACCGGCAAGGACAAAGCTGTGAAAGAGCTCGTGATAACCAAACACACCGGGTTTCAAATCAGGTCGTCTTAGGGCATAAAAACATGCCCCAATCGTATAGATGACCCCACCAAGCAGCATCAAGATGGCACATACCAAACCGGCTTCTCGAATAAAACTGGGCGTCATAATGGCAACCAGCCATCCGGCAGCGACATATGAAAGAGCACTCAACCAGTTGGGAGAGTGGATCCAAAAGATTTTGAGAAGGAATCCAACCAAAACGGCACCCCACAAGGTATACAACACAAAGGTATTCTTGGGAGAGTCAAAAGCGATGAGTCCAAACGGACTGTAGCTCGAGGCGATGAGTACGAAAATCATGGTGTGATCCAAACGACGCATGATGAAATGCCATTTTGGCGACCAGTCAATACGATGGTACAAGGTGCTGGTTCCCAACAAAGCGTTTAATCCAACGGCATAAAGGAGGATGCTGTAGAACTCTTGTTGGGTTTCCGTTTGAGACAGCAAAAAGGCGTTGAGCACCAAAGCGACAAAAAATCCATATTGATGCAACACCCCTCTGAGCTTGGGCTTTTCGACCGGGATTTGGGATGTACTCAACATTGCTATTTCTCTTATCTTCCATCTATCCTATATTTTCCAAGGTGCGGTGATTTTCACGAATAAAGGACGTTTCGAACAGTGGAAATCCGATGGAAAAAGATTCTACAAAGGCACAGTCGCTACTCATTGCAGCTTTTGGGGCAAATCCGCTAAGACCGACCCCATTGTTAACCGCTTCCCCTGCTTTCTCCACGAGATGGCTCGACCCAAGCGAGCGACGGCCAATCCGAGTTCACTGTTGTGTGCCAGTTGCGCCTTGTCTAAATATTCGCGGGACGCAGACCATTTTTTTTCCACCTCCTCGATCGAATGCTCCAAGACGAGTTCAATATGTCCGTGTTCACACAACAAGACATGATACGGCTGGGGAATCTTTTTTTGCTGAAAAAGCGCCAGTCCTTTCAAGATGCAATCTCGTGCTGCCAAACCTTGGTTTTGATAACGGTAGAACCGTGCCTTTGCAAAATATAGGTACCCCAAAAGGTACGTTCCGAGTCGCTCGATATTGGAATCTAACTTCTGAATAATTGAGAGAGCTTGCTCGAAGTGAGCCAATTCTACACGGCACAGTAAAATATTGATCTCTGCAACCAAACTCGGCGTGCCCAGTCCGAGATCAGACGATAACCGAGCCACTTGCATCGAAAGATCAATCGAGTCTTCATACTGTTCTTGTTGCATATATATAAGTCCAAGATTTCCCAAAACGGTGATTTCAAGAGTGCGAAGACCAAACTTTTTGGCCAACCGAAGGGCTTGTTTACAATGGATCAGCGCTTCCTGTAGATCCCCTTGATACATATGAATTAAAGACTTTGTGTTCAAAACCCGGATTCGACTACTCTGCCTATTGTCAGAACGGGAACGCGCAAGTAGGACTTCGGACTCTTTGAGTGCTTCCGCATATTTACCAATCTCAAAGTAAGCGGCCATTAAATTATGACTGGCGCCGAACGCATGTGATGGTAGATGCCATTGTTCTGCTTGTTCTCTCAGCTGCTGGAGGGTTTCGATTCCGATCGCATAATCATTCTGCTCGAGGGCAATAATGGAGGTCAAAGATAGAACATCCAATATACCTTCTCGTATCCCTTCACGATTGAAGTATTGCGAAGCAGCCCGGAGGTGTTTCTCCGCCTCGACAAAATCTTGATTTTTCATGAGCACCTCGGATAATCGATATCGCGCCTTTGCCTTACACCCCTCATCCGAGGTGTTTTGAATCACATCTTTCAAATTCACCTTCGCCTTTTCCACGAGTCCGCGCTTCAACAATACATCTGCATACTTGATTTGAATGCCATGTAACGCAGAGGAGTCGCGACAGAGGCGAATCGCTTTTTCAAAGAGCAGCTCCGCCTGTACGAGTTCGTAATTGTCCCGTGCTTTGTCGGCTGCTTGGTGGTATAGTTGATGAGCTTTTTCCGGGTTACCGCCAAAATGATGGTGCCTCGCCATTTGTGCGTAGTCTTGGATGGGTCTCTCTTCCAACAAAGAAGCAATGCGTCGATGTATTCTTTTTTTCTCTTCGGAACCAAGTGTATCGAGCAACAGATGTTGAATTCCCCAATGGGAAAAATTTAAGTAGGGATCGTCCTGTTTGGCATCGATTAAAATCGCTGAACGTATCAGAGGAGCGGCCCATGTTTGAATCAAAACTTCACTCTCATTCATCACGATGGCGAGTTCTGATACGGGTGTCGCTTGACCGAAAATGGCCAACAACTGACACAACTGTAATTCTTCTGCGCCGAACTGCTCTACCGTGCTGGCTAAAATATCGGAAACACTTTGTGGGGCGGGTGCGTACAAAAGATTGTTGCTTTGCCACTCAAAATGCCATTCCCCCTCCTCACTTAGCCATAAATATCCCTTGTCGATGGCCGCTTGAATACAAAGTCGGATAAACAACGGATTCCCGTTTGTTTGATTTTGAACATAGGTTTTTAGTTCAATTGGAACACTGGCTCCTCCCATCATTTCCCCAATCAGAGTTTCGTGATGCTCTTCTCGTAGAGGTTGAAGCTGGATTTCTTCGACCTGCCTTTTTTGTAACCATTGCATGTTCATGCGCATCTGGGTGTTCCAAGACATGATGATCATCCATGGCTTTCTCTTTGTT
>JAYYRF010000283.1:0-3866 GCA_036127535.1 Myxococcota bacterium
CAGTAATTCCGCGAGGAAGATCGTAGATAAGAGGACCCTTTACGGATAGACCAACACAAGTCGTAGTCATATAACCTCCGTACAGGACACCATTTTCTTGAGCTTTCAGGTTGAATTGTACTTGATGAATGCCACCATGGAAAGGCTGACGAAGACGCCACAAATCGAAGGGAGGTTGGAAAAGAATGGTAGTACACAAGTCGGAAACATTCTCATCCGAGTGCTCGGTTTTTCCAAGAGTTGATCCAATAGTAGTGTATGATTGGTACTTTTGACGGAAAAGTCCAGGCTTTGCCCAGTCGTAAATGTACTTCTGGAACCCACCAGCTTGTTGATGAGGGTACAGGGATGCCGGCTTGTCAAAAGCAAAAATGTTGTGCTCTTTCATGCCATTATCGATGCGTTTCATAAGAGAAAGTGCCTGGAAGTTCTCAATGTTTGCCTTGGAGTGCGTTGTGAGAAACTTTTCAACGATGAGAGCATCCGCGTACGGATGTTGGGAGTTGCAGACAGTCTGACCATCGATGATGTGGGTGACGGATTGAAAGCATCGAAGCATAGGAAAAGCGTGGAAATCGTACGCATCTGGAATGTAGGTTCCAAGTCCTACACCTAGAGGGCTTGCGCTTTCCACTTGAAGATCGGCAGCGAAGAAAGAGTTGGAAAGGTCCGTGGCTCCGTTCACATCGCACTTAAATTGGAAAGTGATGAGACCACCGGAGGTTGGAGGAACATCTCCGGTTACCGGAGTCTCCTCGATAACTTGGTTGTAATCGAGCACAACGTCAGCCATGGTAGAGAACTACGTTTAGGAGTGTTTGGTGTTATAGTAAATTAGAGAGAGTTAAGAGGCAACATAAAAAAATAAAACACTAGACGTAAATTTGACCCACTCGAGTTCGGGTACGGCTTCGAACGACTTTGGTATTGTGAAGACCGGATTTTGCTTGAATCTCGTCTGTGGCATCCGCGCGGCTTACTCGTAGCATATCTCTCTTGATTCCGTAAAGCGGATCATCATTGAGGGTGTCCCGTAAGGCCTTCACATTTTGTTGGGTAGCAAAAAACTCAGCGTCTCCTTTGATGATCCCGGCTTGGGAATTGCGTAGACTGTTCACTCCGTGTACGACGACCGGAGCTCTCCTCGGTACATAAGCAGTTTGTTGTGAAATCATGGAAACTTTGAGAGGATCATTGTAACCCATTTGTGTTCCAACGTTGTAGCGTGGGATTTGGCGCGTCATATCCGCTGGTTTGGTCACGGGTTCAACTGGTGCTTCTACCTGCAGGCTCGGAAGGTTCCTTCCAAATTGGACATTGGTTACCTCTTCGTGTTTCTTCAATGGTTTGATTCCTGGATAATTTGCATTGGTGTTGTAGTGTCCACTGGCAGCAGACACCTCCTGCATAGCTGCCTCAAAGATTGGTCCGGGGGGTGCCTTGGCACCCCCAGCCATCGGTCTCTCTGAATTATTCATGGTTGTTTTGTATAGGAGTAATTAAGTATTGAACTAAAAATTCACTCATCTTCCACGTAGTTGGAAGACTTCTTTCGTTTTTTGCCCTTTCCCTTCTTGCCCTTGTACTGTCCACCCCCCTGTAAATTTGCCGTTCGCATGCAATCGAAATCACAATTGTCGTTCTCATCCTTTGACTGTCGTATGGGCGTATTGATTTCAAGCGAGTCAATGGGCTCATAGACGTTCCTGCGTAATCTCGGACCCAATCCTGTCTTATCCACCATGATGCTGTCGTGTTTTCCGCGGCACATGATTTTGAAGATGGTACGCAAACGATTGCCAAGCATGTGTTCCAGGAATCGTTCTGCATGCACGTCCCCGGGTGAAGGAAAAACAACCCAATGCGTAGCTGCATTTCGAACGGATGTGGGAATGGACTTGGGAAACTGGGTAACGAGGAAAATGGTGGTATTGTGGTGGGTGGAGACGTAGTTGAAATATTGAGCCATGCACCTCTCCATGTGGCTATTCCACACAGAGGGTGGTTCATCCATGATGAGCAAATTGTGAAGATTGGAACCATCGTCATCCTCCTTCATGAATCGCTCGATGGGTGGCATGCCAACAAGTCCGTAGGGGTCCTGGCGTAAATCGTTCTGGCCATTGTCCCATTCCCAGATTTGACAGTCATACTCATCGAGGTCATCGTCGGAGTCGAAGAGGTTATCTTTGGCTTCAGCTCGTTTTTTGGTCTTGGCCCGGGAGGATTTGGGGGCTTTAAAAACGTCTAGTTCTTTGGAATGGTGGGAAGCGTGAACGACGGTAATGGTGTCGAACATGACGACGGAGTTCCGAAGGAGATTTAGGATGACAGACCTCTTGCCACAACCGGGAGGTCCAACAACGACGACCCGGGAGGGGTGACCGATTTGACAAGGATTTTCCGCGGAGGGCATAACATGCTCGGTTTTGTCGGGGTTACTATAGACAACATATTGGTCGGGTGCTCCCTTTCCGGCAATTTTCTTATCTTTCTTTGATTTTTTGGCTGGTTTGTGTTCTTCCTCGCGGAAAGAGTTGAGCATAGCATCTCTGCCCATAGGGCGCGCGTGTGTGCCCGAAATGGGTTCATGGTTGGAAGCGTACATCTCTTTTCTTGTGATCAGTTCTACTAGGGAGCTATAATGCGAAGACGAACTAAAAAATTAAGATCTAATGGCGACGTCTTCTTCCGCTACCCAATCTCACTGGAGCTTTACGGGTACGTGTACTTCTGCGAAGTTTTACAGGGCTAGCCTTCATTGCCGGTGACTTTTTCTTACTGCTCTTTTTGGGTAAAGTAGATTTAATAGAAGCTCTCACAATTGGAAAACACCGTTGGTGCGCTTTAGTTCTTCCAGATTTTTGCACACTAACCAGTCCGGGCTTTCCGCGAAATCCTTTCAGTGCATTCTTTGCCTGACTAGCACAGAGTCTCGATGCTTTACCCACGCCCATGCTGGCGAGTCCTCGATTGCGGACAGCGCCGCCCGCTCCATGACGAAATTTCATGATGAAGCTACTGAAAGATGTATGCCTTGGTTATGTTTTCAAAAGTAACGAAAAATTTATCGAACACGTCGAGCAACCATCATCATTTTGCCGGTCTTTCCTTTACGTCCTCCTCCGCAGTGACCTTTGCCTTGAAATGAGTCCCTCAGTTCTGTTTTAGCAAAATCCTCGGCTTGCTTGTATAAGTTTC
The DNA here is from genome assembly GCA_036127535.1 of Myxococcota bacterium. Lineage (GTDB taxonomy): Bacteria > Myxococcota_A > UBA796 > UBA796 > UBA796. Next base: position 3,202 of record JAYYRF010000283.1, read on the forward strand.
TTGTGATTTTGTTCTCCTTCAAAGCTTTGTCGATCTTCTTCCGAATCTTCCTCAACTTTTTACTATTCACTACATCCTCGGCCTTATCTACAATGCCTCGTACTAATTTGGACTTGCCTGCTTTCTTAGCCGCCTTTACTGCTAGTTTCTTGGCCCCCTTTACTGCCTTCTTACCAATTTTAGTAGCTCGTTTCTTGATGCTTCGCCCAAGTCGCTTTAAGACATTACCGCCATGGATCTTTCTTAAAGCCTCTTTCTTTTTCATAAATTTCATCTTCTACGTTTTCGTTTGAGAAGGTCCTGATCGTACTTTGCTCTATGTTTGAGGCGTGCAAGCTTTTTCACTCTTGCACACGCCCACTGCTCTTTCGGTAACTTGGGTCCGGGTCCTCCTTTCTTGCCCTTGAAATTACGAACAGAGGAAGGGTTAGTACGCCAAGCCCCAATGCCACGCTTATAGCTTTTCAAGAGCGCAACTTTAGAAATGCCACTGCTCTTTGAGGCTTTCAAGACACAAACAGGAAATTGAGATCGTTTCATTGTTATACATTACCAGAGAATTTAAGTTTTAGCAAAAAAAAGATTTCGACGCTTGGACATAGGTGGCCTTCTCATTTTCATCTTCATCGGTAGCTTTCTACGTCCACCCTTCATACTGCGGCGCG
>JAYYRF010000284.1:0-3789 GCA_036127535.1 Myxococcota bacterium
TCGATTAAACGTACCCAAGATGCGATTTCGGAGGCGGTGGTTGAAAAGCTGGTGTCCGGCGGTGTACTTTTGTATGCGGGTGTTGGTTTTTATTGCCTCTTTTGCGACGGGAACTTTCTCGAGTATAACGTGTTGGCGGACACCCCGTCGCACGGACAGCACATCGGCATACTTCTCGTAGAGGCCGGCGTCGGCATCACCGTATTTGCCGCAATGCTGATCTTATTCTACAAATTCGCTTCAAGGGGGCGACCATGAATTTTCTCCTAGCCACCTCCAGTACGGGTTCGGGTTCCATTGGTAGCTCCGGAACGGTTCACTATCTTTTGATTGTGGCGCTAATGATGACGGGGATCTATCTCGTTCTCGCTCGGGGAAATATGGTCAAAAGCATCATTGGATTGAATCTGTTTCAAGTGTCCGCCATCATGTTTTATGTTTCGATGGGTCGGGTGGATGGCGGGACGGCTCCCATACTCTACAAAGGGGACGCGAGTCATCATGCTGAGCACCATGGAGAGGAGCACGAAGACGGTCACAACGGGCACCTCGATGGCGACCACGGAGCAAACACCGAACACAAGGATGTTTTTCTTGCCAGCGGCGGTGATGAGAGTTCCAAAGGGGCGGATACAAAGAAAAAGGTACTCACCGCTCACGATGCCCATTCCAATTCCGACAAGGGCGCACACCACGAGGAAACCAAGTATTGGACAAAGTCCGCCAAGTCCGGCGTTGCCTACAGTAACCCCTTACCCCATGTTCTAATGCTTACCGCGATTGTGGTTGGTGTCGCGACTACGGCCTTGGCGCTCTCGCTGGTCGTGCGAATCAACGAGCATTTTGGAACCATCGAAGAGGATGAATTGGAAGAGAAGGGGGTTCTTTCATGAATATGCTAATGGAACACCTTCCGGTTTTGCAAATCGCAATCCCGCTGGTGGCTGCCCCTTTAGTCGTTTTCGTTCGGCATCGTCTGTTCGCTTGGATATGTACGGTACTCACCAGTTTCTTCTGTTTGTACGGCGCGATAACGATGCTGGATGTGGTTCAAACCGCCGGACCTTTGGTGTATCAAATCGGTGGTTGGGAAAAGCATGTAGGGATCGTTTATCGGGTCGATGTGGCCAACGCATTCATTTTGACCATTGTCAGCGCCATCTCTGCGGCTGTCTTTCTCTTTGCAAAGACTTCGGTTGAGCATGAAATACCCGAGCGAAAGCAACATTATTTTTATGCCGCCCTACTTCTCTGCTTCACAGGACTCATGGGAATTGCGATCACCGGAGATGCCTTCAATGTATTCGTTTTTTTGGAGATCTCCTCTTTGTCGGGCTATGCCCTCATTGCGATGGGGCGAGACCCAAGATGCCTAACCGCTGCTTTCCGATATCTAATCATGGGCACACTTGGTGGTACCTTTATCATGTTGGGAATCGGATTTTTATATATGATGACGGGGACGCTCAACATGGAGGAGTTGAGCCAGATGATTCCCGCCGTAGCGGAAACATCGGTCATTCGGGCTGCCTTTGCTCTGATCACGGTGGGTGTCTGTATTAAATTGGCGCTATTTCCGCTGCATATGTGGTTGGCCAATTGCTACACCTATGCTCCCTCCGTCGTATCGGCCTTTTTGTCGGCTACCGCAACCAAGGTATCATTCTACGTTGTATTGCGTACGGTGTTCACCCTCTTTGGGGTTGCTCTCTTGACGCAAGAGGAGTTGTTTTTCTTCTTTGTCCTCTTTTTAGCCGTCGGAGGCGTATTCTTCGGTTCGGTCATTGCCATCGCGCAGTCCGATGTGAAGCGGCTTCTCGCGTATTCTTCGGTGGCTCAAATTGGATATATGGCGATTGGAATGAGTCTGGGAAATGTAAATGGACTCACGGGTGGATTGATTCACCTATTCAATCATGCCCTGACAAAGGGAGGCCTATTTTTGGTCATGGGATGTATCTTCTATCGAATTGGCTCGACTTCGCTCAAGGATATGGAGGGCCTCGGTAAAAAAATGCCTCTCACCATGCTGGCTTTTGCCCTTGGAGGACTTTCTTTGATCGGTGTCCCACTTACAGCCGGTTTTGTGAGCAAGTGGTATTTGGTTTTGGGTGCATTCGATGAAGGGATGTGGTGGTTGCTCATCTTAATACTGGTCGCTTCGTTGTTGGCTGTCATCTACGTCTTTAAGGTGTTGGAGACGGCGTATTTTAAAGAGCCACCTCCCAACAGCGAGGCCTCTGAAGCACCGCTGAGTCTCCTTTTGCCGACGTACATATTGATTGGAGCGACGATCTACTTTGGCATTTGGACAGAACCGATGCTGGAAGCGGCGAACAATGCGGCGACGATGTTTTTGCCCGGAGGGGCACAATGAGCTTGGTTTTAATTCCCATTCTACTGCCTCTCTTTACGGCGTTGTTGATTCACATACTCGGACGACTCGCCTCAGACAACATTCGTGACGGTGCCCATACGCTCATGGCGATCGTCAACTTTTATTTCGTATGTCAGATTTACCCCAAGGTCATGTCGGGAGAAGTTGTATCCGCGAAGGTCACGGATCTCTTTCCGGGTGCCCCCATTTACTTTGAAGTGGAACCGTTGGGGATGCTGTTTGCGTTGGTCGCTTCAGGACTTTGGATACCCACGTCGGTGTATGCCTTTGGTTATATGCGAGGTCACCATGAAAAAAATCAGACCCGATTCTTTACCTGTTTTGCTCTCGCCATCGGCTTTGCGATCGGCATTGCTTTCTCCGGTAATCTGATAACGCTCTTCGCCTTTTATGAGGCATTGACCTTTTCGACCTTTCCTTTGGTGACGCATCACCAAGACGCAGCGGCGAAACGTTCCGGTCGTATTTACGTTGGAATCTTGGTTTCGACCTCCGTTTGCCTACTCTTAACGGGCATCATTGCCGTTTGGGGGCTTACCGGAGAGATGGGTTTCAAGCAGGGTGGTATTCTTGCCGGTAAGGTCGATGATGCCTGGACGGTCGGAATGCTGCTTGCTCTTTTCGCTTTCGGTACAGGGAAGGCCGCACTGTTTCCATTTCATAAGTGGCTACCCAACGCGATGGTTGCTCCTACACCGGTTTCCGCGCTGCTTCATGCGGTGGCCGTTGTAAAGGCGGGTGTTTTCACCGTCCTCAAAGTTATCGTCTACATCTTCGGCTATGATTTGCTGACCCAAATGGACGTGAATGGCTGGCTAATGGCCGTCGCTTGTTTCACCATGCTCTTCTCTTCTTGTGTCGCGCTAACAAAGGACAATCTCAAAGCTCGTTTGGCTTATTCAACGATATCTCAGCTCTCATATATCGTACTGGGCGCCGCCATGGCAAATCCCATCGCTTGGATGGGGGCTGCTCTTCATATTGTGATGCATGCGGTTGGTAAAATTACCCTTTTCTTTTGCGCGGGTGCCATCTTTGTGGGCGCCCACAAAAAATACATCTCACAAATGGATGGATTGGGGCACAAGATGCCTTGGACGATGGGGGCATTTACCCTTGCCTCGTTTAGTATCATCGGATTGCCGCCCATGGGAGGGGTGTGGTCAAAATGGTATCTGTGCCTGGGCGCACTCGAAGCCGAGCACGTGATATATCTCGTAGCGTATATGGTTTCCTCGCTGCTGAGTATCGGCTATCTCATGCCCATTGTAGGGCGCGCTTACTTCCGAAAGCCTTCCAAGAACGATGATTCGCATGTGCATGAAGCACCATGGATGTGCGTCTTACCCTTGTGTATCACGGCTGTCGGTTGTGTTGTTCTCTTCTTCTAT
>JAYYRF010000285.1:0-15760 GCA_036127535.1 Myxococcota bacterium
CGGGATTGACCGATGCATCGATGTCGTCGCAGTCGGTGTTGTCACTGCTGAATCCGTTTGGTAAGGAGCACGCTTGTTTTGAACCGGTCGGGTCACCGAATCCATCTCGATCCGCGTCGAGGTAAAACGTGCTTCCGTCGACGGGGTTTTCGTCGATTTGGGTATTGCAGTTGTTGTCCGCGTTGTCGCAGATTTCAGGTGCGCTCGGATTGATGGATGTGTCTGCGTCGTTACAGTCGGTGCTGTCGGTGACGTATCCGGATGGTTGTGAGCATGCTTTTTGCGTGCGATTGAGGTTTCCAAATCCGTCTCTATCGAAATCTCGATACCAAGAGGCACCGTTGATGGGATTATTATCGACCAAGGAGTCGCAATTGTCGTCGATGTTGTTGCAAATTTCGGTCTTTGCCGGATTCACGGACGAGTTGAGATCGTTGCAGTCGTCGTTGTTATTTCTGTATCCGCTGATCGGCGTACAAGAACGTTCCAAATTGTCCGGATCGCCGTATCCGTCGCTATCCGAGTCGAGATACCACAGCAGCGAATCGACAGCCCCTACATCGACCAGGGAGTCGCAATTGTCATCGATGTTGTTGCACACTTCGGTGGCATTTGGATTGACAGCGCTGTTCGTATCGTCGCAGTCGCTGGCATCTGCGAGAAATCCCGCCGGTGCGGAGCAACTCTTTTGTCGGTTGTTTGCATCGCCAAAGGCATCTCGATCCGTGTCTGCGTACCAAAAAACCGCATCGGTTGCCCCCACATCTACGAGTGTGTCGCAGTCGTCATCGATGTTGTTACAACGCTCTATCTCACTTGGATTTTGAGCGGGATTGAGATCGTTACAGTCGGTGTTGTCCGCGACATACCCATTGGGCTGTGCGCATGCAGCAAGCGTTTGGTTTGGTGTGCCGAACAAGTCGCTGTCGGCATCGCGAAAATAAAGGCTGCGTGTTGTTAGATCGAGGCTGGGATCGTCATCGTCGATTTGGGTATTGCAGTTGTCGTCGATGGTGTTGCACACTTCAGTGGCATTTGGATTGACGGCGCTGTTCGTATCATCACAGTCGTCGGAATTTTCTCGATAGCCGCTGGGGAGGGAGCACCGGTTGGTAAATGCATTGGGATCACCGAACCCGTCGATGTCCGCATCGCGAAAGTATAGGGTTCCATCGCTGGGGTTTTCGTCGATTTGGGTATTGCAATTGTCGTCGATGTTATTGCATACTTCGGCGGCGTTTGGGTTGATGCTGCTATTGCTGTCGTCGCAATCGTCAAGATTACTGCTGTAGCCTTCCGGTTGAGTGCAGGATTTTTGCACCAAGAGTGGATTCCCAAAGGTGTCGTTGTCCGTATCTTCATACCAAGGAAGGGCATCCAGTGCATCGTTGTCGATAAGGGTGTCGCAGTTATCGTCGATGTTATTGCAGCGTTCGGGCCTTGCGGGGTTTACGCGGATATCCCCGTCGTTGCAATCGCCCGCGATGCCCACATATCCGGAAATTGGGGAGCAGTCCTCTGTGACGTTGAGCGGATCTCCAAATCCATCTCCATCGGCATCGAAGTACTGTACGAAGTTCAGTTCTTCATCTATTTTGCCATCGCAGTTGTCGTCGATGTTATTGCACGCTTCTTGTGCGTCGGGATGAATAAAAAAGTCCGCATCGTTGCAATCTATGGGGTTCTCTACATATCCTGCGACGGGTACGCATCCAAAGTGGGTTTCGTTGATATCGCCAAATCCATCGGCATCGAAGTCGAGGTACCACCATTTGTTGTGCCCCTCGTCTATGAGGCCGTTGCAGTTGTTGTCGATTTCATCACAGCGCTCCTCCGCCTCGGGGAAAGACAAAGGATTTTCATCGTCGCAATCGCCTTCTGAGGGTGAAAAGCCATCGTTGTCGTTGTCCCGATCCAACACCAAGGAATCGCTCTCTTCGATGTTGCCATCAGAGATCAATCCTTTGGACACGCTGGGGCTATATTCACCGAAGCAGGCGAGCAATGTGAATAAAAGATTCAGCATTCAAATGTTCCTCTACCTCCCCTAGAATAACAGATATCGTTTCTTAATGTCGGTTCAAAGGGTATAATCTTGTGTGAATCCTGCGGTTAATCGGAAACGGAGAGTTTGGAGTACAGCCACTGCTGGCTATCGAGATCACCACCGCGTTGGAGTAGCCAATCGATGTTGCGAATCAGCATGTCCCTCTCCTTTACGGATAAGCGTTGAAAGGTTTCCTGGAGGGTATTCCAGTTTCGTTTTCGCGCTTGAAAAACCAATCGAAGAAGTTTGATGTGTCCCCGGGGATCGCGGGTTTGATTGCGAACCAAATCCTCTGCTCGTTTCCAGTTTCCTTGTGAGGCGTGGGCGAGGGCAAGCGGAGACAGTAATTCGGCTGATGGTTCACAACCGGCCTCCAGAGCGGCTTCGCCCACACGAATTGCGGATGTGGGATCCTCACGCAGAAGGTGTATTTGGGTCACGTTGTAACAAGAGTGTCGATAGGGAAGTGGGGGCTGTGTAGCGCGTTCGTACCAAAAGGCTGCCGTATCCAGTTTTCCGGCTTGCTCCAATATTTTTGCGTAGGCTCCCGCTCGGTACGGGTTTTCGCGTGCCTGAAGCGATGTTGCGAAAAGAGAGAGATCCGATTTCCACGCGGGTAACGTTTGAATGGTCTGCACAAGCCACAGTCCGATGAAAAAAGCAGACACAGACCGCACAAGGAAGACGCGTTGGATGCCGTCCAGTGTTTTCCCCAAGAGGAGGGCAATACCGACCAAAGGAAGGTAGAGATAGCGATCCGCACTCAGACCGGTGCTGGAGATGGCGGATAGGGCAGGAAAAAGACCCAAAAAGAAGATCAAAAGCGCTGTTGCGGATGTTCTCTTCTCTCGAATGCTCATAAGAAGCACGAGGAGGATGCCGATGAAACCGTATATCCATTCGTGCCAAGAGAGCCAAAGAACATGCGTGCCTGGCAAGAGCTGTGTGGATACGACCAGTCTCGAAGCATATATGAGAACGCTCGGAAGGAAAACGCTCCACAGGGACGTTTCGCTGGGTGGGAAAGACACCCCAGCGAACCATCGCATGGCTGCATAAATCGCAAAGGCAGAGCCGATACTCCACCAATGATATTTTTGCGGCAGAGATTGTTTTTCGAGGTAGAGGTATCCGATGAGAAGCAATGGAGAGAGTAAAACACTCTCCTTGCTCAGGAGTCCAAAGAGCAGAAATAGACCTCCGAACAAATGAGAGCGCGTGTCCGTTTTTTCAAAGCACAAGAGCATGCCGAGCATACCGGTACAGGCCATGATGTCATTTCTGGCCGATAAAAAAGCGATCGATTCGATTTGAAGAGGGTGAAAAGCAAATAAACCCAAAGCCAAAGCATGGGCAAAGGGATTTTGGAGTTTGAGACGGAGCCAGAGATGCAAGAGCAAGAGGTTGATGAGGTGCCATCCAAGAGAGTGGAGGTGATAGAAGAAAAAAGACTCGCCGAAGAGTGTTCGATCTATTGCAAACGACGCGATCACCAACGGGCGATAATATCCTCCTTGCGTAGCATCGAAGTTCGGCGTACCCGCCCAAAGGTGCTGAAGAAAAATACTCCCCCAATCGATGGGGTGCTGCAGGGTTTGGTTTTGGGCGATGAGCAATACATCGTCCCAAACGAGCGCATTGGACAGACCACTCAGGAATGCGACGATGGTGAGAGAGAGGATGACTAGAAATGCGTTTCTCATGGTTTCTGCAAAGGGGTATGTACAAAATCAGAAGACAAAGCGAATGGGAGTTGCGAATCCGCTTTGCATTTCATAACCACTTGAGAGAATAAAAGTCTTTTATTCTTCGCAACTCGCCAACGTGGACGTATCTCCCTTGAACGGAGACTCTTCTCCGTATGTATGATCGGTGAGCCAAGACAATGCAGAATTGTACATTCCATAGGGTGTGCCCCAATGATCGTTGCTGTGCAGGCACCGAACGACAAAGTGTCCATCTTCTCGAACTTTTTCTTCGAGATATGTGGTTGCCTCATAAAAATTTACCCATCCCATGCCTTGTGGCCAAATATCTTCTTCTTGCCCACTGCCGAGGAGAATCGGCATTGTATGAGAAGGGGTTTCATATACCGATAACGGTTCCTCGAATAATCCTAAGATTTCGATATCCAAATCCGCTCCTCCGGAAAGTTGGGCGACGGCGGCGAGGGTATCACTCCGATGTGACATCAGGACGGTGGTAAAAAGGGCACCGGCGCTCCAGCCACCAACAGTGAGTTTGTCGAGATTGACGTCGAAGCTCTGTGAAACGCATGTTCGCAGATCATCAAAGAGGGTCACGTCGTGTTCATAGGTTCCATCTTCGACGTTCCACATGTATACTTGGAAGAAGCTCAAGTCCCAAATCGTCGCTTCAGGAACAATAATTACCGCATTCTCTTGATCGGCAAGGGACTGAAACATCATCGAATCGGCTGTTTCTGCGGAGAGGTTTGTGATGCTCGTATCGACAAAGCCATGGAACCAGTAAATGATGCCCATTCCCGGTTGTGGATTGCTGGGGAAGACCGTTGTGACCGTTCGGGTTTCGCCACTGGATAAAAAACTGGTCGCTTCGCCGGATACGCTCATGTCTGGACATTCTCCGCTGCTGAGTTCCGCGAGTGGGGCGGAGACCCAAGCTCTCTCTTCTTCAGCGTTTTCGATCTTTTCAGAGCAACCCAACAGCGATAACCATACAATATTCATTTTCTTCTCCTCGAATAGCCTGATTTACCATTTTTGATTTTTATTCTCAATCCCAAGTCGAACAAAGAGGGGTGGAGCGGTTTGTGCTTTGGTGAAAAGCAAACGTTGAGAGACGAACAGAGCCGTTTTGGGAGATGTCAGTTTTTTGTATGATACTTGCAAAGAGAAAGAGTGCTTTCCCTTGAACTCTAAGGAGCGTATGACTTCTCTTCTACAAAGTCAGATCCCAAAAGGAGGTTGATACTGCGTTTTAAGGAAGCCCTGCGGTCGTTGAGCCGATATACGCTGCGCGCCATGGTGACGAACGATTCGTCGAAGGTTTGGCGTCTCTCGCATTCTCGAAGTGCATCTTCTACCTCCCAAAGCTGGAGGTTGACATCGAGCAGTTCGCTCCATTGGGGAAGGTCTTGCATCGATGGATGAGGACTTTGCTTCCAAGCTTCTCGTATGGCTTCTCTCTCTCGTAGAATATTATGTTGGGCGTTCTGATCGGAAATGCGCTGCTTTTTGATGGTTAGAATGCTGTAGCGATCGACAACATCGCCGAGTGAAGTCTCGATTTTCATGATGAACTAATTACACACATCGTTTGCAGTGCCGGGCGTGCCGAAATCTCCGTCGCCGTACGAGGAGGTTGCTTCACACCAAAAACTGGCGTCATCGTTGCTGCTGGTGTCCAACACATCCAAGCTCAACGCGCTTCCCGCGTTTACAGGGAAACCGTAAGCGGGTGCGTATGTCACATTGTCAATGGATACGCCAGCAGGGGTTTGCAAGTCGATGATGCTTCCAAGATCCAGTTTAAAGCTCGCTCGGTTGTACGTTACATCGACACTGACGCCGCCGTTATTGGAAAATCGGGCACCCAAAACAGCATATTCATTATCCGGTAGCACAAAGGCATCATCGATCGTGAAATGTTCACCATTTCTCTCACCGATAACAACCAATCCTTCGAGATTGATATCCGATCCCGAATTGTTGTAAATTTCAAACCACTCTCCGCGATAATCGGGTACAGTCGTTGGATTGTGCATAATTTCAGATACGACGAGATCCCCCTCGATGAGTTCTGAGACGGTTAAGGCACTGTCGATCGACAATTCACATGTATCGTTTGCAGTACCGGGCGTGCCGAAATCTCCGTCGCCGTACGCGGAGGTTGATTCGCACCAATAGGCTGCCGAATCATTGGAGTCCGCATCCAATGACGAGAGCATTAAGGACGTTCCCACACCGCTGGGAAAATTGAGAAGGTCAGAATATAAGAGGTAGTCCAGTGTTGTACTCGCGTTGTCGAGACTAATGATATCGCTGGCGTTGAGGCGAAAATTCCCTCGGTTGTACGCGTAGTCTACGTTGTTCATACCGCCGTTGTCGGCGGCGCGTTCGCGCGCGGCAAAGAGTGCGAATTCGCCGTCGGGAAGGAGAATGCTCTCATCGACAACAAAGGATTCAGAGCCAACCCCCAAAACGATGAGGTTGAGCAAATTGACATCCGAGCCAGAATTGTTGTAGATTTCGAACCATTCGCCTTTGTAATAGATGCTTTGCAAGGGGTCATGCATGACTTCGGAAATGATCAGATCGCCGGCGGAAAGAGAGTCTATATCCAGCGCGCTGCTGATTGCGCAGGCATCGTTTGCGCTGCCCGGGGTACCGAGATCTCCGTCGCCAAAGGTGCTGCTTGCGGTACACCAATACAAGGCGTCATCGTTATCGGTCGAATCGAGAGAGTAGAGACTTAGCGAAGCTCCGCTGGCGTCTTCAAATCCGAGACTGCTGCTGTATTGGATTTGGTCGATGGTTGCGGATGCGTACGTCAGTATGATTTGATCGGACGTATTGAGGCGGAAACTCGTTCTGTCATACGCGTAGTCGACATACGGAATTCCACCGTTGTCATTTGTATCTGCTCGAGCGGCGAAAACAGCGTACTCTCCATCGGTAAGTAAGATGTCTTGCGATACGGTAAAGGTCTCTGAGCCGTACCCCGACACGATCAAGCCATTGAGATTCAGATCGGCACCGGAGTTGTTGTAGATTTCAAACCATTCTCCTTTGTAGTATGCGGCGTTTTGTGGATCGTGCATGATCTCCGAAATCACCAAATCTCCTTCGGAAAGAACGTCGAGAGACGTGCCGGCATCGGCAGCACAGGTATCATTTGCGCTGCCTGGAGTGCCAAAGTCACCGGTTGCATATGCGGAGAGACCAAGGCACCAGTTTGAAACATCATCGTTGCTGGTTCCACTAAGGTCTTTGAGAGACAGCGAGGCGCCGTAGGCCGTTGGATAGGTTGTATCATATGTGACCGTGTCGAGTACAACGGCCTCTGAGGAGGTAATTCGAATGCTATCGCTGCTGGACAACGCAAAGTTCGCACGGTCGTATACGTAATCGATGGTTCCACCTGTCGCATTGCTGCGGGGTGCCAATACCACATAGCCGCCAGCGGACACCATTACGCTGCTGTCGATGGTAAAACTGTCGCCCCCACCATCAGAGAACACCATGTTTTGTAGGTCGATAGCGGTTGTCGTCGTATTGTAGACTTCAAACCATTCTCCTTGATAGTCGGGCAACCCGTTGGGGTTGTGCATAATCTCGGATATGATGAGATCGCCGCTCGAGGGGCCAGTGGAAGCGATTTGGTCGAGGTAATAGTCCAGGGCGTCAGACAATTGAATTAGACCGTGCCCAAAATTATCGTCTTTGCCTGCGGTACCCAAGTCCGTTGCGGTTGCCGTCAGTGCCGTTGTTGCTTCGGATACGGTGGCGCCCGCCCCGATCAGGACGGCGTAAGCACCGGCGGCATGGGGGGAAGCCATAGAAGTACCAACCATTGGGTACATATACCAACCGTCGTTGCTCGGATCGAAATTGGTACCAGACATCCAACTATAGCGGTTGTCGTAGTCATATACTTCTTGGATAACGTAATTATCGATCGAAGTACCACCACCGCCGCCTGGAGCGGCAAAATCAATTTCGGGTCCGTAGTTGGAATACGATGCGAGGCTAGAGTCATTTCCAACGGATCCGATGGCGATGACACCATCGAGTGCGGCGGGCCATCCGACGGAAGAGGCGTCGTTACCAGAAGCGGCAACGACGGCAATCCCTGCATCGAGAGCGACCTGAATCAGGCTCTCTTCCCACGAAGAGTAGCTCGTAGAGCCCAAAGACAGATTGATAACGTCTGACCCATTCTCCACCGCGAATTGGAATGCTTGCGCATAGGATATGGGACTAAATCCCCCCGGATTTGTCGTGGCATTGACCAAAGAGGGGGAGAAAACCTTAACACCGTAAAGGATTACGTCTGGAGCGACGCCGCGTACCCCATATCCGTTGTTGGTTTTTTGAGCAATGGTTCCGGCAACGTGGGTGCCGTGTCCGCCTTCGTCGTTGGGATCATCATCGTTGTTGATGAAGTCCCCGCCCGGCATGAAGTTATTAAAGCCATCGTTTCCAACAGAAATTCCAGAGTCGATGACGGTCATCGTCACATTTCGCCCCCAATAATCGGAAGAGATTTGATTGACCTGCATGAGATCCATATGCCACTGCCACGAGAGATAGGGGTCATCGACGGCGGTGACGGACTGTATACTGGTTGTGTTGCCGGGAAAAAAGGGCTCGATCTCAGGGATGACGGGCGTGGGTAAGCTGCGCAGTAGGCTGGGCTCGACGTAGTGATAACGATCTTGCGAACGGAGATATGCGATCAGCTCCATGACATCGACTGACGCTGGTACTTCGACAGCTTGGAGTCCAATCTCGTCGAAACTGTACAGTATGTTGAGTTCTTGTCCTTTGTAAAAGTTGCTTCCGGTCAGCTGATCGTTGTGTTCTAAAAAGATTACGTTCGGATCGTATCCATTTTCCGTCCACTCAACGATTTCTCCTTCTGATATCATATCCATATCGATAGAGAAGTTCGAGCAAGCGATGCCCAGTGCAGTAATGATCATGACAACCCCAAATAAAAATCACTCCAAAAATATCGTATCGTGAAAATCGAAACATTTGTAGTAATTGTATTCGAAAAAGCGAGAGAGATAGGTCTTTCTCCCCTAATTCCGATGTCGTCCGTGTAAAATGATCGGTGCGGTGCTTTTTTGCACGCAGAGGCCGACAAACAACGCATTCATATCTGATTTTATACAACTTGCTATCAGCTTGGTGATGGAATGTGATAGGGTGGCTAAGAAGAGAAGAATTCGAATTGACCTGCTTATACACGGACGGAGAGTATGCCATCATTGTTATTTATGTTCTTTACCGCTTGCGCGCCGGCGTATGATTGTGATGATGAAACCGTCCTGTGTGCAGGAGAAAAGATCGGAGACGAGGTGAATGATACCGATGAATCCGACTCATCCACAGAGACAACCGATGACCCATCCGATGACCCATCCGACGACCCATCCGATGACCCATCTCCGGAGCCGACGTCGGAGAGCTGCCACGAACGAGTGGTCGATTGGCCGGAAGAGTGGGTGTTCTTTGAACAACGCGTACTCGAGGAAGTCAATCTGCGTCGCTCACAACCGGCCGATTGCGGTTCCGAAGGAATGTTTGAAGCCACCACACCATTGACCATGGATTTGGATATTCAGTGTGCAGCGCGCTATCATTCGATTTGGATGAGCGAAAACCAGTACACACATGACAGTCCGGGCGGGGACTTGGGAGACGATCCGTCTGCTCGATTGGCAAGCGTTGGATACAACGGAGCATGGGGAGAGAATATTTACGCATCCCCTGGATCTCCTGAAGCAGCCGTAGAAGGGTGGATGAATTCCGATGGGCATTGTTCCAATATTATGAGTGACTGGTGGACCGTAATTGGTATCGGGTATTACCAAAATGCGAATTCAGATTGGGAGCATTATTGGACGCAAAACTTTGGTGACCGGTAGTCTGTTCATCGACAGACCGGTTGAGCATCTGGAGTTATCGCTTTTCGAAACCCGATACGATCCGCTCGGCTGTCCAGCGGATTTCTGCGACGGGGTGAGATGTATAGGGCTGGAATACAGATTTAGATGTGCTCTCTACCCAAAAAAAGCCTTCCAGTGCGGCGATATACATATCTTGTTCCGGATCGTTTGCATAGATACGAGAAGAACCAGCAAAGGATAGAACCCGTTCGGAATTTCGTTCCCGTTTGGAGATACGGGTATGTCGGTACCTTCCTTTGAAAGCATGTTGGCGGTCTGAAGAACCATATATATTTTGCTTCTTACGCCAAGCCTCGACGATGTCACTGGGTTCTCCTTGCTGTTTTTTGGACATAATTCGCGCGGCTTCAATTCCGTACACGGTCCGAAACCATGCTCCCAATTCACCGGATTCATGCGCGAGATCCACGCGGGTTTGACCGCTTCCAACGATTAGAGAATGCACAAATTGTGCTTGGATGTTGTCAACGCTTTGGCGAACGAGCTCTTGCGGGAGTTGCTTCAAGGTTGTTTCAATTGTAGTTTGAAGATGCTGTAATTCGTTTTTGATCAAGGTTGCGTCCGCATCGACGGATGGAGTATCGCGAAAGGGGCCTCTCCAAAATGAGTGTGTGATACAACTTTGGGCAAACGATCCCGATTGACTGCACCAATAAAGACCCTCTTCCCAGTTTCCCGCAATCGACAACTCTTCTCCCAATCGGAAGTGGCATTCTCGTTGCCAGATCGGAGCGTCGAGCTGTTTGCAAATCTCGAAGGCTTGTGTTTTTTGATCGGTTCGAACGCTTTGGGCGGCTGCTTGAATCCAGCAAATCGTCTGCAATTCGGAGACGGCTTCATCGCGGCAATGTTCGAGGAGGGTGGCGGTTTCTTTGGGCCAAGGAGAGATGGTATTGGGTGGTGAATCGCAAGAGAGTATTGCGATCAGCCAGTGCATTATTGGACACCGAGATGTGGGCGTCCAACAATCTGCTTGCATTTCTCCTTTGCGTTGGGAGTCTGTATTTTTTTACATAGCATCTGCGCATGTTTGGGAGACTGCACCGCGGTTCGCAAGAGGAGGAGATCTTTTTGGTTTGGATCGGTTATTTTTTGCAGTTCTTGTTCCAGTGCCGTCGAATCCTCGAGGAGGGGGACGATGGATTCCGGTGTCGGTTCCGCTGGGGTACAACTGATAAGTAAGAAGAGAAGCATGGGATGAGAAGACCCTTAGAATCGATAATTGGTGCCCAAACCGAAGAACAGAACGCTAGAGGAGTATTCCCCGTTTCCGACGACGCGATCTTCGATGAGTGTTGCGGACTGATCGGCGAGATTGATCACGGCGGAGATCCGTTTGACCTCTGAATTGTCGACGGTGAAGTTACCGAAGAAGGATTGAAACAATCCAAAGTCGATGTCAAATGTATCGCCCAAGTGATAGCTCCCACCGATTCCGTAGCCGATTTTGTCGTTGTCGAGTGACGCAGGGGATATACTCTGTTTGGGCATGCCCGCGCTTTCCCAAATGACACCGCTTCGAAAGGAGAAAGAAGGGGTTGCTCTCCATTCACCGCCGAATCGTACCGAGTAAGAGTCCAAATAATCGGTTGGGAGTTCGATGGGACCGTTGATCACCTGTGTGCTTTCGCTGCCGAGAGCATTGATGTTAATGTTCATGTCGAGGTCTTCGATAATGAGGGCTTCGATGGACGACCAATTTTCCCAAACAAAGGCAAGTTCGAGCTCGAGCGTCTCCATGGGGCGATAAGCAAATCCAGAACGGATAATTAACGGCATGGTCACATCCATCTTCACTTGATCGTCTACGGCTGCTTCTTGGGTGATGACACCGAGATCCGTGTAAAGAAAGTGATCCGCAAAATCCGCTTCAATGGTTCCCTCGGCTTGAAAATGCGTAGGAGGTTGAACCATAACGCCCAAAGCCCATTGCTTCGACGGAGGTTCGATTAAAGTCGATACATTCCAAGCGATCCCAAAATTATCACGAACACCAACATCGAACACGACGTCGCTGTTCGGGTCTTCTGTATCGGCGGCTGGTGTATTTTCAATGTACATGGAGAGCTTGCGAGACTGTTTCACCTCTAAAAAGTTCCAAGAGGCACCTGCTCCCAAGGAAAGCCAGTCGTTGACTTTGTACGCGAGAACGCCACCGGTGAAGGTTTGTAGAACACTGCTTTCGATGAGCGAGTATTTTTGTCCACCCTCGGAGGGATAGGTAATGTAGTCCGCATATGGAGATGTGAAGCCGATATAGCCTGTCAGGCGATTGAACCGGTACGCGACACCACCGTGTGGTATGTATGTGGTTATGGAGTTGTTCTCCACAGGGTCATAAATCAAATCGCTCGGCTCTCCGTCGACGAGAGGCCCTCCCCCAGGATAGTCTTCGCGGTCAAAGGTTATATAGTGCTCGACCACGCTCAGTTGTACGCCAAACATTCCTTTTTCTACGCGGGTGAGGGCGGCTGGATTGTACCACTGTGCAGTAATATCGTTGGCACTGGCGACATATGCCCCGGCACGAGCATACCCGCGTACCCCGATGTCGGCGAAGTAGAAGGTACCAGCTTGTGCATGGGATAGAAAAAGAGAGAGTAGGAGCATGGGTAATTCCTTGTGCCGAGAGAGGAGGTTACGATTCTTTTATTATAATTCCTTCGTATGGTCTCAACAAGTTGGATGAGTCAGGGTGCGTGTGGTAGAGGATTTTCCCGGCCACGTTCGGAATCTCTACAGACTGGTTGCCCAGATTGAGAAGGCATACAAGAGACTCTTCAGGCGTCTTTCGTCGGTAAAATAGGCACGCTGATGGAGAGGCAATCCACTGTTGATCTCCGCTGTGGAGTGCACTGTGTTGCCTTCGCAATTGAAGGAGCGTTCGGTATGTGTTCCAAACCGATAGGGGCGCCCGCTGTTGTAAGGCGACGTTTCTTTTTCTGTAATCGCGGTGTACGGGTAACCAAGGCTCGAATGCCGAGAATCCCCCAAATGGAGACTCATCCCACTGCATCGGAGTACGACAACCGTCACGACCCGAAAAGAAAGGCCAAAATCGCTTTCCGACCGGATCGAGAATCTGCTTGCGTGGAAGTGTACTCTCTTGCATGGCAATTTCTTCACCATAATAGATGAACGGGGTACCTTTTTGCGTAAGGGATAGAAAAGCCATGATTTTACGGCGTTCCTCTGCTGCACCCCATCGTTTGGATTGCCGGGGAAAGTCATGGTTTGAGAGAACGATGTTGGGCCATGTTGTCGCAAAGCATCGTTGTAACTCTCGGCAAGCCTGTGTCATCTTGATTGGATTCCAACGCGTGTGAAGCAGCTGAAAGTGAAAAGCGAGATGAAGTTTGTTCTCTCCCACATATTGCGCAGCATTGTCATATCGCAGACGCTCGTCCAAGGTCTCTCCGATTAAAACTGCGTTGTAACGATCCGCAAGGGCACGCATTCGTTTCAAACATCCCATTAGTTCGGGTTGATCGCGATCGTGTATATGCTCTTGATTGATATATGAATAGAATCTGCCGCCGATAAGTCCTTGCCAATCCCATCGTTTGGGGTTGTCCGGCAAACCCGTCTTCTTGTGATAGCAATTGAACACATCGAGCCGGAAACCGTCGATACCTCGTTGGTACCAAAATTCCATGATCGATAAAATGGCCTCTTCGACGGCCGGATTGTCCCAATTTAAATCGGGCTGTTCCTTTGCGAAGGAGTGGAGATACCACTTCTTTCTCGTGGGAGCATAGGTCCAAGCGGATCCGCCGAAGGCCGAGGTCCAGTTATTGGGTGTCTGTGACCAAATATACCAATCGCGCTTGTCTTCTTTTTTTAGAGAAGATTGAAACCACGGATGTTGATCTGAAGTATGATTGAATACGCCGTCCATAACAATATACATTCCCCGCTTGTGGACATCGTCGATCAATCCGTCGAATTCTTTGAGGGTGCCAAATGTGGGGTCAATGGCGCAATAATCTTGGATATCATAGCCAAAATCCTTGTTTGGAGAAGGAAAGATCGGTGATATCCAAAGCGCATCGACCCCCAATAATTGAAGGTAGTCGAGTTTTTTTCGAATTCCGGCGATGTCACCGATTCCATCTGCGTTGCTATCCAGAAAAGAACGGGGATATATCTGGTAAAAAACCGATTTTTTCCACCAATCACGTTCTTTGTGTTTGGTTGGATGCTCTCGTTCAATGCGGTTGGCGTGGTCGATATTATTGTCCTCGGTCACGACCATTGAGGAAGACGGTTCGCTGACCCGAATGATGGGATGATGCTTAGGGTGTAATCATTGGTCGTTTGCTGGTCAAACGCGAATGTTTCAGACTCTCGTTTGACATGATGCTCTCACTTCGATCGGTCTCTCACTGTTGAAGATTGTGTTGCTGGTGGAGCCGAACGGCTTCTTTTTATTTCTTACAGAAGGCATTGAACCCTTTCTTTTGGTATAATTCTACCCATGGTATCTTTACTGTTTACATCTGTATGGGCAAATGAAGCTTTCGATTGGAGCATGCTGCATCAAAGCGTCAAAGAGACAGCTGAATTTCGGGTTCATCGTTTGCGATCGGTGAATCCCAGTATACCTGAATCAGCATACCGAAAAGCGGCGGCTGGATCCGTCGCCAGCGGTGTGGAATCGGTCGAGGGGTACCAAGCGAAAATAGGATGGGGTGTCGGTGTGTTCGATATTCCGATCGAGCATCTCTTTGGCAGTATTAACGAAGAGTTGTCTCATGTTGGAAAGACCCCGATTTCATATACTGAGATTGTAAAAGGGGAACCTTGCACAGATCGACGGCAGGTATTGATGATTTTACCGCTTCCAATTCTTCGAGACCGCTGGTGGATTACCGAGCAGCAGACCAACCCGAACATTCGTCATCTTTCAAAGGGTATGGTCGCGGAACTCTCTTGGATACACGTCCCTACACCCCCCAAAGGCGTTATTTCGGAGCAAACAGAGAGTAAGATCAAGAATTTGGTTCAGGTTAAGTTTACACAGGGGAGTTGGTTTTTTGTCCGTCTGAGTGCTACCCACACGCTGGCGGAATATCACAGTTGGGTTGAACCTGCCGGCAATATTCCCGCTGGACCAGCATCGCGGTTTGCGAGTCGTTCCATTGAAAAGACGTTTGCCGAGATGGATTCTTATGCCAAGGGGCAGGTACAAAGTCTATGTCAATACTCGTGGAAGTAAGGACGCTTAGGACGATTGTTTTTTGGAGAAGAGGGAACCTTTTTTCGATTTCCAAAATGCGTATCCATAGCAGATGACCAAGACGAAGACGAAGTATAATTGTATACTCATACCGGATTCGAAGGGACGCAATGAGCCGAGCACGACCGTTGTTAGTGCAATGATAATGAGATGCAGGATGTACACGCCGAGGCTATGGCGTCCGACGAGCCACAGGGGCTGTAGCTTTTCGGTGAGTGGCCCCAAGAGTTTGAACAAACAGTAGACTCCGGTGACGAGAGCCATGAGCATGGGAATTGCAACGGGACGATAGTTGTAATATTCTTTGAGAGAATCCTTGAGCTCTCCACCGGTCAGCACAGCCCAAATCTGCCCGGGCCCATTTCCCGCCATTCGATAGGTGGCACCGAAATCTTTTCTTCCGTGTGGATAATCAAAAATGGCGACAAAGGTATCGAGGGCCGAAGATGCTTCGATGAGTGTTGTGATGCGGTAAAAAGAACCGACGGCGCAGGCCACCATTAAGGCTAGAAAGAGGAACTTCATACGCTTGGTGCAGTCCAAAAGAATGTATGCGCAGACCAATCCAAAGGCGGAGAGTATGACATGTGGCATAAATGGTCCATTGCCCGCATTGATATAGGCGACTTGGATTTGGTTGTAATCCATAATCCAGTGCGAGCCGACCAGCAGCACCAATAGACCGACAGCCGCTTTCATTCCCCATTCTTTGTATACAATGGGCGTACAAAGAACGATTGCGGAGGAAATGGACAGCAAAATGCCGTGTCCGATGAACATCCAGGGGAATTGA
>JAYYRF010000286.1:0-4473 GCA_036127535.1 Myxococcota bacterium
GGACAAGCCGGCTTTGTTCATTCCTTGATACGGAGACAGATTGCCCGGAAAGCCGATGATGACGTGGGGGATTCCATCGTCGGGGCTACGCACGAATATCGTCGGATTCTCAATGATAAAATCGACTTGTGCCCAGTCCATTAGTCGTCCGTGCAGCATGCTTCCGGTTTGGGTCACAGAACTCTTTGCCACCAATTGAGAGCAGCCCGGTATCTCTTCGGGAGGGTTGAGCAGTCGCTCAATAATTACGTCTCCCATGTTTAGACCCACGCAGTGATCCATCGTCCAGCCCACAATCTCCGTGACGCTCGTCAGACCTTCGCACTCTTCGATATAGCGTTCAGGGGTATTTTCATAGGCAAATTCGAGTAGCCCCTGCATGTCGGCGAGATGGAGCATCCCGCCGAGAAGTGGGTCTTCCGAGACGTATTCCGTCCCGTCTTCCAATTCCTCCAGCAGCAACTCTCCGTGCTGTACCCCCATTTCATACGGCGTTCCCGAAAGTCGTATGATCTGGAAAGGGCCGTGTGACTCCTTGGCCGGCAGAGCGATTTCTTCTTTGTCGTCGCCTTTTGTGAGAACCGCAGACGTGCAGGCAAAAAGAATGAAAGAGAGCATAAAAAACACCGTATTGAAGACTTAAAGCTTACCCTGATTTTCTCACCAGATGCAAAGGAAAAGATCCTCTTTCGGAGAGGACGTCGCAAAGAAACATATCTTTCTCGCCTTTGAGAGAGGATTGATGCGAATCGCGCCTTTGAGTAGCAGCATTAAAAGAAGGAAAGCGGCAAAACCGATGCAAATTACAATTTCGATATGGTAGAAGGAGGTCTTGCCATGGCCGTTCGATTGCTTTGGTGATTCGTTCTTTGAAACGGAGCTACCCAAAAGAAAAGGACGAATCTGATCAAAATTGATGTTATTGGCCTCTTTGTTTTAAAAACCGAAGACATGGCTGTATTCTATTCATAGTATCGGTAGTGTCACAAAAGTTTGGATGGTGCTGTCCGTTCTTTTAGCATCTTCATGTAAAAACAGGATTTCTATGCTTATCAAAACCTCTCGGCGTCGTTTTCTACACGGTCTTGGTGCCGGTACACTCGCCCTACCGTTTGTTCGGCAATTGCACGGTGTTGCACAAGCGGACGAAGGTGTACCCAAACGTCTTTTCATCTTCTTTACCCCCAACGGAACCATTCCCGGGCATATTTGGCCTTCGGGAACCGAAACGAATTTCACCTTTGCGTCCGGCTCAATTTGGGAGCCTTTACAGGCATACAAAAACGATCTTGTCTTTATCAAAGGTCTCGAATTTTACAATGCAACGAATCACGAAGCCGGCATGGAAGCTATGCTGACCAACAACGGGGGTACAGGAACCGAAACCGACAATTACTCTCTCGATCAGGTCATTGCTTCGCATATCGGTGCGGCAACGCGCTTTTCCTCCTTGGAATTGGGAGTGCAAACCAGCGCTTGGGGCGGAAGCAATCAAACCCGCATGTCCTATGCGGGTCCGGGGGTCTATGTGACACCGGATGATAACCCGAGCAATGTTTACCAGCGGATGTTCGGCGAGTTGCTCGTCGGTGCCGAGGAAGCCGCCCAGCGTCGGTCACGTCGTCAGAGCATAGTCGATATAACCCGCAGTCAAATCACCGATCTTCGTAGCCGGCTGGGTGCCGAGGAGCGGATCAAGCTCGATGCCCACACCGAATCGCTCGCCCAGCTTGAAAACACGATTCACGCGGTTCCACAATGTGCACCCAGCGTAGAACCCAATGGTTTGGTCACCTACAACAACGATCACTTTCCCGATATTGCCCAGACCCAAATGGATTTGGCCGTCACGGCACTCGCTTGCGACATGACGCGCGTGGTGTCCTTACAAATGTCCCATACCGTCGGCCCACCCGTATTTAGCTGGCTCGGTGTGAGTGAAGGACACCACTCCCTCTCTCATGGTGCGGATGGCACCCAAGCTGCGGAGGAGTACGTTCTCTGCGAGCGTTGGTTTTCCGAGCAGTTCGCTTTGCTCATCCAAAAGCTCAAAGATCAACCCGATCCCGAAACCGGCGGCTCTCTCTTCGACAGTACGCTTGTGGTGTGGGCCAAAGAACTGGGTGATGGTCGGATGCATGTTTGCACAGATGTACCCTTTGTTCTCGGGGGCGGCGGTGCCTTTGCTGGCGGTCGCTATCTCGATGTGGGACATGCCTACCACAGCACGTTGTTGGTCTCCATCGCGCAAGCCTTTGGAATGGAACTGACAACCTTTGGCGATCCCGGCTCCGGTACCGGTGGCTTGGAGGGATTGTCATGAATGCTTCTCTTCTTCTCTTTACGCTCGCGTGCTCTCATGACACCAAGCCCACCACAGACCCCCAAGAGACCGATACAAACACGGTCGATCCGGGCGAATGTCCAGACGACAACACGTTTTTTAACAGTGCCATCGAACCCCTGATCGAGTCTCGCTGCGTCGGATGTCACGTGGAAGGTGGCGTAGCCGCCGAGACGCGCCTCCTTCTCAAACAAGGGGACAGCGATCACAACTACGATGTTTTGACCGAGGTGGCGCAAATCCAAGAAGCCGCCGGTTATTTGTTGTGGCTCAAACCCACCGGTCAACACGATACCGGTCACGTCGGTGGAACCGTGCTGGCTCTCGATAGCGAAGAGGCGGATGCGATGGCCCAGTTTATCGGGCGCGTAAACGATCTCATAGATGACTGTGATGCGGAGATCGATTTGGAAACGGCTTCCAGTTTGGACTGCGCGAGCACCGATGCCGGAAAGCGCCTATTGCGCCGTTTGAGCCACGTCGAATACGACAATACCATTACCGACATCTTTGGCATTGAGTCGGAGTGGGGCTCGTCGTTGGCACCTGATAACGTTCAACACGGATACAACAACAGCGCGGAAGCGTTGCAGGTCTCCTCCCTCCTCGTCGATCAATACATGAATGCCGCAGAGGAAATCGGCAGTGAAGTGGTCGGGCAGCGCCTCGACGATATTCTATCTTGTGACTTCGTCGACCGAAACCTCGATTGCGCCGAAGACTTTCTCATGTCGTACGGCACCAAAATATTCCGAAGACCGCTAAGCACCACGGAAATGGAAACGTATTTGGCTCTTTTTGACGGTGTATACTGCGAGGAAGGATTCTCCGAAGCGATGAAGTGGACGATCGCCGCGCTGTTGCAATCCCCCCATTTTCTATACCGAGCGGAATTGGGTCGTAAGGACGGTGATGACTTTGTGCTCAGCTCTTGGGAGATCGCGACCGAACTCTCGTATCTAATTTGGCAGACGACACCCGATGACAGTCTTTTGACGATGGCGGCGGCGGATCAATTGCAAGATCGAGCGGTGGTTTTGGAAAAAGCACAAGAGATGCTCAGCGATCCGCGCGCGGCCCAAACTGTTGTAGCCATGAGTGAGCAATGGTTCTCTTTGGATTTACTGCCCATCGTCGCCCGAGAAGGCGAGTATGAAGTTCTTACCGATACCGTTCGCGCGGATATGGGCATGGAGATCTCCAAGCTGATGTACCACTCTTTTGCGAACGATGTCGCCTTTGCAGATTTGATGAATGCACAGCACAGCTACATGAGCCCGGCACTGGCGGCGTACTACGGTACGTCTTTGGGAAATGAAACCCCGGACGCCGATGGTTTTCAACGCGTTGATCTCTCTGGAGATTCGCGCTACGGTGGTTTGCTTACGCAAGGAGCGATGTTGACGGTACACGCTCTGCCAACGACCTCCTCTCCGATACACCGAGGCGTACTGGTTCGCGAGCGCTTCCTCTGCCAAGAGCTGCCGCCGCCACCCGCCAATTTAGACACTTCGCCACCAGCGATGGACGATTCGATGAGTACGCGTGAGCGCTACGATATTCACTCTACCGATCCGGCTTGTTCTTCGTGTCACAATCTCATCGATCCCATCGGTTTCGGATTCGAAAATTACGATGGCATCGGGCGTTGGAGAGATGTAGACGGAGAGCACGAGGTCGATGCCAGTGGAGAGGTGCAAAACATCGACGATGGCGATCAGCCCTTTGAAGGCGTTTTTGAACTCTCCTCTATCTTGGCGGAGTCAGACCAGGTCGGACAATGCTATGTCCAGCAGTGGTTTACCTACGGATTCGGACAAGGAGACATGGAGGAAGAGGATCTGTATTGCGCTGTAGAAGCGGCCTCTGAATACTATCGAAGCGAAGGGGCGACCTTACAAGCGCCGTTGCTCGGGTTGATTCAAATCGACCGTTTTTTCCAGCGGCACGGAGAGGCCGGTGAGGGAGATACGTTGGCCATTCCTTCGACGTATGTGGAACAGAATCCGGCCGACTCTGAAGATCCCGCTTGCGAAAATGTCAGCAGCGAATTGGAGATCTATGTACGGGAGGACACCAATTGGGGTTCAGGCTATTGCAACACCGTAATTGTGACCAACATGAGTGCC
>JAYYRF010000287.1:0-3904 GCA_036127535.1 Myxococcota bacterium
GATATGACTTTGCGTACAAGGACTCTGTCGAGAAATCGTTTGAATGTTGATCCGTTGAGCCCTTGAGCCCACCTCCAATGGTCTGCGACATGAAAATTTGGTGTCAGGTACGGTAGGTTTGGGGCTTGACCCGAAGAGAGCGTTCTATTCGTATCAAGGCACCTTATAACCAGCTAATGAGTCTCCGATGCGGACATAAACTTCAAGAGCTCGTTTTAAAGACGCAATCAGGAGCGATAGAGAAGATAGCAGCCGATAAAATTTCAGTTTCTTGTCTCCTGAGCAAAGCGGAAAATAAACTTTTGTGTCAATAGTTTACTTTTCACGAAGCGAGCTTAGTTCCTTTTCACATAGGCATTTTGTTTTGCACTGAAACCATTGTCAATCGAAGGGGCTATGCTGTGGGAAGCTCAGTTTATCGTTGGAGGATACATGATTCGAATTATGAGTAACGTCGTGTGGATCGTTTTTGGTGGTTCGCAAATGGCTCTTGCCTATATGACCGCTGGACTTGCATTTTGTATTACGATCATCGGTATACCCTTTGGTTTACAATTCTTTAAATTGGGCGTGATTAGCTTTTGGCCCTTTGGAACGAAACTCTTGCCCGTCAAGAAAAAAGACAACCGAAAGGTGCTTCATTTTGTATGCAATGTCATTTGGATGATTAGTTTTGGGTTGGTCATTGCTTTGGGGCACTTGTTTTGGGCTCTTCTGTTTGGGATAACGATTTTGGGGATTCCTTTTGCCTTACAACACATCAAACTCGCAAAAATTGCCCTCATGCCCTTTGGGCGCGATTTTGATTTGAAAGAATAAGAGCCGCCAATTCCAGTACGGACAAGACGAGTACCCATCTGAATTCAACGATATACCGATTGATTGTGGCTCGTTGTCGTTCATGCATACCGTCGTACGATTCTTAATATACAACGGCATTTCGTATGCGTCGCACGAAGACAGGTTGGTGCGTACAATCTTTCGTCATACATGTATAATGAACGGACAACATTAAGGAAAAAGACGATGTGGAAGTCAGAAGGAGCGGTGGAGCCGCCAGCGGAGTTCTTTGCCGTAGCAAAGCGCGTATACGCAAAGGATCCGTTATGGCCGATGGAGGATCCACAAGCGATCCGATGGGAATTCTCAAAGAACAATCCATACGCTGAAAAGATTGCTATCGCGACATGGGGAGAATCCGACGCTGCGAGAATGGCCGGCTTTTACAATCCCCACTTAACCATCGATGGTATGCGCATCGCATTTTTCGGTTTTTTTGAGAGCATGAATCAGCCGAAGGTGTGTCAACGTCTGTTTGCTGAATTCGAGCGCTGGGCGAAATCGCACGGCGCACAAATGGTTTATGGCCCCGTGAATTTTACGACCTATGGCATGAATCGTATCCGCATTGGTGCAGCGTCCCATCTCTCTCCGTTTCCCGGAGAGCCATACAACCCAGATTATTATGCAACCTTATTCGAATCGTGCGGGTATACCGTTTGCCAAGAATACGTATCCCAATTTGGTAACCAATATAATTTTCCGGCTTTTGGCAGCATGTATGAGAAAGTGCAGCGAAAACTCGCAGATGCCAATTTACGATCGGTTCCCTTCAATTCAGATTTTTGGATGACGCGACGCGAACAGATTTACCCTGTTTTTCAGGCGATTTGGAAGGACAATTTTGGTTATATTCCGATTGATTTTGCGACCTTTTGCGCTTTTTTTGGAGCGGAAGCGACGAAGCGAATCGATCCCCACGCATCCAATGCCATTCTCGATACTTCGGATAACGTTTTGGGGTATTTTGCGATGTATCCGGACTACGGACCGTTGCTATCCCAAGGAAGCGCGTATCGAGTGCGTGCGAACGAACTCTCTTACCAAGAACATTTTCCGATGCTGAGCAATCCGCGTTTGCTTTTGAAAACGGGCTGCGTTCATCCGGATTATCGTCAAGCCGGGCTCTTTACCGCCATGTCGATTATTGGTCACAAGCATGCAGAAGGGTTTGGATACAGCAGCTCAGTTGCCTGCATGATTCGCTCGGATAACCCATCTCGCAAGATGGGGTACATGTGCAAGCGCTTGCATCCAAAGGTGGTCGTGACCGAGCAGGTATATGCGCTGTACGCAAAGCATCTTTAGTTCTTCATATGGATCGGTTGGGGTCGCAGACTATTCTGTCCACGTTTGCCACACCGCAAATGGAGCCGAAGTGGAGAAAGCGGTTCCCGCTTGACGGCTAGCCCACATTCCGTATGATCGAACCCTTGCATAAGAGCGAACATAGGCACCTTGGCTCACTTCGAGCTTTACATCGTACATACGAATTCCAGAATGATCATAACCGCTATCCGTCGCGCTGCTTTTGCTCAGGGAGACCAAAGAGGAAATGGCTTGCGGGGTTTGGATTTCGACCAATGTACCACCAGATGTGTGGTTACCATTTCCACAATAGTATTCATAGCGTCGAACCGACGGGCGATAATAATAGGTGACCAAGTCGATTTCAACAAAGTAACTTCCCCAATGTCCACTGCATCGCATGTCGAGAAGCGTATAGGTTTGCGTTGCCGTTGTGCTTGTATTTTGAACGACGTCAGTGGTAAATTCGATGTATCCGTGGGGACCATATACGGTTCGGTTGACCAAACCACCATTGACCGTCAGGCCTTGGTCTGCGGTAACCGAGTCGTTGAACGTCGCGGTGCCATCGACCGAAAGATTACCCGATAGACCGATATCGGATGCTGATTCCACAATTTCCTCTACTTCCGATGCGGTTAAGGTGGAGTTTTGATCGGTTCCGCATCCCCATGTTGCGTTGGTCAGATCATAGACGAGAATTTCATCATCCCCACAGGGGGTTGCGGCCAGGGAGTCGTTGTCTCCATCGGCTAAATCGGATGCCAGATAGGATTCGAAACTGCCCGCGGTTACGATGTCGGAACCAGCGACCTGAGAGCCGCTTCCCAAATTGACCGTGGAACCATCCACATAACTGAGAACGTCGGATTGTGAGAGTTGCGTGTCCGCGTCCCCATCGGCTATGTCGGATGGAAGATGACTGCTAAAGGTCGCTTCTGTCACGACATGTGACCCATCGACTTGGGTTCCCGTGCTGAGGCTGAGCGCCTGACCATTCACATACGCCAAAACATCACTGCTCGACAGAACGGTATCGGTATCGGTGTCTACATCGAAATCGCAGTACCAAGAACCGGACGTGCCGTCGTACTTCGCGATTTCTCCGTCATTTTGACAAGACAAGGATGCGAGGGTGTCGGCATCGGTTGCTGTCGTGACCAAACTCGCACCCCCAATCGTAGTGTTTGCGTTTAAGTCGATGGGGTTGTTTTGGAGTAAATCTTCGAGGTCGGCAAGGGTTAATGTTGCATCCGATGCGCAGAGCCATGAACCGGAACCATCCCAAGAAGCGATTTCTCCAGACTGACAGCTTAGGTCGCCCAAAGAATCGTTGTCTCCATCGGCTAAATCGGATGCCAGATAGGATTCGAAACTGTCCGCGGTTACGATGTCGGAACCAGCGACCTGAGAGCCGCTTCCCAAATTGACCGTGGAACCATCCACATAACTGAGAACGTCTGCCTGGGTGAGCTGGGTATCCGCATCTCCATCGAAGAGATCTTCGGGTATATCCTCGAGATCGTTCCAGTTGATGGGGGTGCCCATCCAGTTTCCGTCTCCGTCGACGACGGTAAAGTCGTTGATGGAGATTTCGCTGGCATTGACGGTTCCGCCATCCACGCTTTCGGCGGTGCCGGACACGCTTGCATAGGGAACCGATTGGATTGGATGTCTCGGCTCGAGTGGGTCACCATCTACGGTGAGTTCCATCCAAAGCGGATACGAAGCGAAGATGCTATCGTCCAGGGGATTG
>JAYYRF010000288.1:0-3637 GCA_036127535.1 Myxococcota bacterium
TACCTCGATGAGTTGTCTCGTAAAAACCACACCTTTGACGTTTGAACATAGGGTTTGTTTCCATGTCTACGTTTACAATCGGTTATCTTTTCGTGTGCTTAACCACATATCATCCAGCGGATTGAACAGGGAGAATTGCCATGTTGGTTACTAGAGGGACTCTTATTTTTGCTTTGTTCGGGTGCGGGCAGTTGGATAAGCAAGAGGATTCACATACTGATAGAGTGGAAGATACGAGCAGCGATGTAGAAGAGTCGCAGTATAATATTTGGTCAGGTGATAGCATCACCTTTACCAAGCAGAACTTTGCTGATCATACCGATCCCGCCAACCAAGATGTCCTTACAAACAGGGTCGTCTTAACCCGAACCGATCGGGGTTCTTTGATCAATGTGGTCATAGAAGAATCCGCTAGCAGCACGAGCCCCGAGGGAACAGAATGGTCAATCGGTAGCACAGATGAAATCGAGCAACTTTTCTTCACACCTCTCAAGGAAGCCGTCAATAATAATATGTCAGGTCTTGCCGGTAAGAGCCTCGTACTCCATCTCTTGGAAGATGACA
Source organism: Myxococcota bacterium (assembly GCA_036127535.1). Classification (GTDB taxonomy): domain Bacteria; phylum Myxococcota_A; class UBA796; order UBA796; family UBA796. Next base: position 565 of record JAYYRF010000288.1, read on the forward strand.
TCTACATCGATGTTACCTTTCTGAGTTGGACTGCAGGAGGGGCTGGTGGTGGTTTCAGCTATGAGCGTTCCACTTCGGAGTGATCGGATATGCGTTTTCATTTGGCTTCGATTTTAGATCCTAACTTGGATCGAGCCAATCATAGACCGACAGTATAATTATTGCGATATATATGGCTCGATACGCACTGGCCATCATTAATTCATCGAATAATGATAGAGTCCGTTTTAGAAAAGTTGCTCATTGGTGACCAGATTGGATAGAATCAGAAGAGAGGAGTACTGCGCTAGAAAATTACGAACCCTGTTGCGGCGTTTGTTGGCCTCTTTTTCCTTTTGACTTCGAAGAGATACCTATGAGTTTATACACCGAATACTTAGAACAAATCCAAACCCGTAAAGAGGCAGGTCTCCATCCCAAGCCAATCGAAGATGCGCCTCTCGTTCAAGAACTAATTGCCCAAATTAAAGACCTTCAGCACGAGCACAGAAAGGATTCTCTACATTTCTTCATTTACAATACGTTACCGGGGACGACCAGTGCTGCTGGCGTCAAGGCAAAATTTTTAAAAGAGATCATTCTCGGTTCATCGGTTGTCGCAGAGATTTCGCCGACCTTTGCCTTTGAACTTTTATCGCATATGAAAGGAGGCCCGTCTGTCGAAGTATTGTTGGATTTGGCTCTTGGGAATGACAACGAGATTGCGTTGGCTGCCGCTGCGGTTCTCAAAACGCAGGTATTCCTATACGAAGCCGACACGGATCGGTTGGAAGAAGCCTATAAAAATGGACATGCGATAGCCACGGATCTTTTACAAAGCTATGTCAAAGCGGAGTTCTTCACCGAACTTCCTCCGGTCGATGAGATTATCCAAGTGGTCACCTATGTCACAGCGGTTGGTGACGTTTCAACCGACCTGCTTTCGCCTGGTAGCGATGCGCACTCGCGTTCGGATAGAGAATTGCACGGGCAGTGCCTTTTTGAGCACGACAAAGAAAAGCAGCAAGTACTCCTAGATCTCAAAAAGCAGCATCCGGATAAGCGTGTGATGCTGGTGGCTGAGAAGGGAACCATGGGGGTTGGCTCCTCGCGTATGTCTGGCGTCAACAACGTAGCTCTTTGGACGGGTATCCAAGCCAGCCCCTACGTCCCCTTTATCAACATTGCGCCGATTGTCGGTGGTACGAATGGGATCTCTCCGATATTTTTGACCACCGTCGGTGTGACAGGAGGGATTGGGATCGACTTTAAAAATTGGGTCAAGAAGCTCGACGATCACGGTGAACCCATCATGGACGAGGATGGAGAACCCGTTTTGAAACAGCTTTTCTCGATTGATACCGGGACGGTTCTGACCATCAATACCAAAACCAAGAAGCTTTACAATGAAGATGGTAGCAAAGAGCTTTGCGATATAGCGTCGGCGCTCACCCCGCAAAAGCTTGAATTCATCCGTGCAAAGGGCTCGTATGCCGTTGTATTTGGCAAAAAGCTCCAAACCACCGCAGCCGCGATTCTCGGCGTGGAAATGCCCAGCGTTTATGCTACGTCTAAAGAGATTTCGCACGAAGGACAAGGCCTTACGGCTGTGGAAAAGATTTTCAACAAAAATGCGGTGGGTGTCACCCCTGGGAAGATTCTTCATGCCGGTTCCGATGTTCGCGTCAAGGTGAACATTGTTGGTTCTCAAGATACAACCGGGCTGATGACTTCGCAAGAGCTTGAAATGATGGCGGCAACGGTAATCTCTCCCACCGTCGATGGTTCGTATCAATCGGGTTGTCATACGGCCTCGGTATGGGATTTGAAAGCGCGCCGCAATATCCCGAAGCTCATGAGTTTCATGAATAAGTTTGGCCTGATTACGGCCCGAGATCCCGACCGTGAGTACAAGCCCATGACAGATGTTATTCACAAAGTCTTGAACGATATAACCATCGACGATTGGGCAGTGATTATCGGTGGAGACTCTCATACTCGCATGTCCAAAGGGGTTGCCTTTGGTGCAGATTCGGGAACGGTCGCACTGGCCTTGGCGACCGGTGAAGCGACAATGCCCATACCCCAGTCGGTAAAGGTAACCTTTAAGGGTACATTAAAAGACCATATGGATTTTCGCGACGTTGTGCATGCCACACAGTCACAAATGCTCAAAGAGTTTGAAGGCGAGAACGTGTTTCAAGGGAAAATCATCGAGGTGCATATTGGAACCCTGCTTGCGGATCAGGCCTTCACATTTACAGACTGGACCGCAGAGATGAAAGCCAAAGCTTCGATATGTATTTCGAAGGAAGACACACTGATTCAGTCTTTGGAAATCGCAAAAAGCCGCATACAAATTATGATTGATAGAGGCATGGACAATCACAAGCAAGTACTTCAAGGTCTAATCGATAAGGCGGATAAGCGTATAGCAGAGCTCCTTTCCGGCGAAAAGCCCGCTCTGAGACCGGATGCAAACGCAAAGTACTCCGCCGAGTTTGTTGTTGATTTGGATCAGATCGTAGAACCCATGATTGCCGACCCCGATGTACACAACGACGATGTATCCAAACGATACACGCATGATACCATCCGTCCGATTTCTTATTACGGTGGCGAGAAGTCCGTCGACATCGGTTTTGTGGGGTCTTGTATGGTGCATAAAGGGGACATGAAAATCATTTCACAGATGCTCAAGAATATCGAACGGCAATACGGAACCGTGACCTTCAAGGCGCCGTTGGTCGTTGCTCCACCCACTTATAATATTGTCAACGAACTAAAAGAAGAAGGGGACTGGGCTGTCTTACAGCGGTATTCAGGCTTTGAGTTCGACGACAATAACCCCAAGAGTACCGCTCGGAAAAAATACCAGAACATTATGTATTTGGAGAGACCGGGCTGTAACCTTTGTATGGGTAACCAAGAAAAAGCTGAAAAGGGCGATACGGTTATGGCTACATCGACACGTCTGTTTCAAGGTCGCGTCGTAGCAGATAGCGAAGAGAAAAAGGGGGAATCCCTTCTCGCTTCCACACCCGTTGTTGTTTTATCCACGATCTTGGGGCGCACCCCAAGCATGGAGGAATAT
>JAYYRF010000289.1:0-4248 GCA_036127535.1 Myxococcota bacterium
GTATATGTATCCCTCAAAACTTGAACTGGGTACAGAGATATTTTTCAATTACTTGAACCGTTCTTTCGATTGGCTGGACGCTTATGGTGATTTTGTCCTCGGTGCATTCACGGAAAACCGTAAAACATTGTTTAAACCATACACAGGAAATACATCGGGGAGTCGTTTGCTCTCCTTACGTGGCGGAATCAGTCGTGATTTGGTCTTCGGACAAACCAATTTTTATGTAGGAGCAGGCCTGTTGTTTACCGGTTCAGCCTGGGGAGAACGTCCACTTGAAGGTTTGGGCGATGCTTTTTGGTCAAACACCCGTTTTGTTGGCTATACGGTTACGGTAGGAGGACTCATATTGGGTGGTATCATCGTTCTTGCTACAAGTGATAACCGGTTAAAAGACTCGGTAGAAAAGATTGGTGTGTCTCTTTCCGGCATAAACATATACAAATTTAAATACAAAGGTCACCCTGAAACCTTTGTTGGTGTAATGGCACAAGAAGTATTGGAAACGCACCCTCACGCCGTATTTACCATGCCGAATGGTTATTACGCCGTCGCATACGATATGCTCGATGTACCATTTTTTCGCTTGGATTAATATATGAGTGTACGAATGAAAATATGCGGTTCGTTTTTGCTTTCTCTTGTAACTTTTTTCATTTTGTCCCTTTGTAATACAGCAAATGCAGAGGTAAAGAGTGTTGCCGTTCTTGAATTTCAAAGCAATGAAATCGATCGAAGAACGCTTTTGCTGCTTTCGGATGAGGCGCGGGGGGGACTCCGAGAAGGGCTGAGTATTGACAAATATAATATTATCTCGCGCGAAAACCTGTTTCAGATTTTATCGGATATGGGAAAGACGATAGAAGAGTGCTCTTCCGAATGCGAAGTGACATTGGGGCGAGAAATCGGCGCCGATTACGTTCTCTCTGGAAATTTAATCTATATGGAGGGTGCATACATTTTGGCAATGAAGCTGCACAGTACGCATACAGCATCCTTGCTCTCGCAAAAAAGAGTTGAATCCACTTCGGTACGAGAGTTGTTGGCAAAAACCAATGCAACAGCAAAACGAATCGCAACCGAGAAGATTAATCCAAGCGAAATGATCAATGAAAAAAAAGACATTTCGGTCAAGTTTGATGCATCCCCTTTGAGTGAAGTCACCATCCTTGTCTCTGGACAGGCCATCTGTATGAACGTATCGACCTGTACAGAAAAGGTCTCCTCGGGGATGCATGAAGTTCAGTTTGCAAAGAAAGGCTACTTTACTGACTCTCAAAATGTTTATTTAAAAGAAGGAATGGTGGTTAAAGCAAATTTGAAACCGCAGTTTTCACAACTTCGAGTCAGAAGTTCTCCGCGGAAACTTTCCGTACAGGTCAATAATAAGAAAATTGCGTTGGACAAATTTCTTCGAAGAGAACCTGGCGTATATACAGTCATTCTCAACGATCCTTGTTATCGAGAAGAAGGAATTGAGATTACATTGGAGTCCGGAGATAAAGAAACCGTTCTCTTGCAACCAAAGCCCAAAAAGTCAGGCATCGACGTTGAAGTATATGACAGTGAAGGCAATGCGGTTCCAGGAGAGATTTATGTGGATGGAAAATTTTTGGGTGAAAGTCCCCTGAGAACCGAAGTACCGAAATGTTCTAAACGATTGCGCGTCCTATACAACACGCAGAAAGCAGAGCGACCCTTACATTTACAAGAGCATCTCATTAGCCCCGTAAAGGTAAAACTGCCACCCGATTCCAAAGCACGAACAAAATCGGTTTCACCGGATACAACGAAAAAGAAAGGCAGAAAAAACAAACGGAAAAGCAAAACAACCAAACGAAAAAAGAGACAAACAGAAGAGTCGATGTTGCGACTGTACTTGGGTTCTGAATTTGATTCCGTTTCCAATTCTTACCATTTGGACTATTCGATGATCGATTGGCAGCTCAGTTTGACGTTGATGCCACTGGTGAAAACAAAACTTGAGTTTGGGAAACGCTTATACGCTTCAATATACTATGATACCTCTTTTAAGGCAGATGTCATCAATGGTGGTCAATTTGAAATGTGGGATTTTGGAGCGGGTATCGGGTTTGCTCCGCAAATGAACTGGATATTCCAACCCTATATTGCTGTCGGAGGTGGCATCCGTACGCTGCAACTCCATGGAGAAGAGATAGAGCAATTTGGAGGAGGACCCGTCTATTTCGGTGATATTGGTATGCGCTATCACATCGGAAGTCGCCTGGGTCTGTACATCAACGCCGGCGTGAAATCCAGCACAAATTTACGATTTGTTCGCGAAGAACAGTCTCAGGTCGTTTTGACTTCTTCTGGCGGAAGATTTTGCGCAGGAATGTATCTTCGTTTCTAGTATATGCCATCCTATACGATTTTTGTATAGGTTACGGCCTGGGTCGTTCAATCGCTCTAATTCATCACAATCGGCATGCCGTTTTTGACTGGTATGTTGTGACATCGACATGGACTACCCAACGATGACAAAATTACCGTTCGACATATCTGACTTCATCCAAAGGCGATGTGGCAACATACGCTAAGAAATGGTTACAAACGATTGGCTGTTCCGGATGGTCGGGTTGAGCATCGAGCCGAATTGGGTTCGTCCCCTACTGTGAACGCCCTTTCATTTCCGCTTTCCGTTTCTGTAGCTGCTTTTGGAGAATGGTACGGTTGTAGGGTTTCATCGACTTCCAATTCCTCGACTCCTTGCTGGTTAGTCCACAAGCCGTGCACCAGCCGTGGGGACCGCGATATTGACAGACATCTACACAGGGGCTTTTCTTTTTTTTACCCATCCTATTCGTAATCGCTTCGGGGATTGACCCGGTTCAACGCCTCTTGTATCCCCGCCTCGAGTTGTCGCAGCCTGGAGAATTCTTCAAAAATCCGCTGGTCTAGATTTTTAGATTTTAGCGGAAGCGTTCGAACGCAAATGGTATAACCCTTCCCAATCGTTTTGTAGCCCTTCCAGCCGTTGATTCTATCTCCCTCTAGATCCAAGAGCTCTTGGATAAATCTCTGTTGAGAAGGGCAATCCTCTTCCGCGTGAAAACAAATGGGAAATTCCTTTTGGCGGATCTCACGTGCCTCAATGTACGTTTCAAAGTGAATGCCGCCTTGATTGTGGTTGTGCCAATTGTCTTTATACAATTGCAGATATTCCCCTCGGTTGTAGATGTTCCAGCCGTTCTTAAACCAACTCGACTGCATCAATCTTTTCTCAAGATTCCGGAAGATATTCTTGGAATTTTTCATCTATACCCCGCGCCTCAGAATGGATAAGGATGCCGTTATTTATCCATCATTCAGTATACAATATCTCAATCGCTTCGAAAACCCACAATTCGCACACGCTTCGGGGTTGTTTCAGTCACAAAGGATGAATTCATCTCACCCCCAGAATACAACGTTCAATTCAGCTCTTGTAGGTACTGCTCAAATATCTGTTTGTCTACGGTCTGTTGGTTCCAAGTCTCGAAAACAAGCAGTTTCATTTTCGTATCGATGACTTTTTGAACTTGTTCGCGGTAATTCTTGTATGCGTAGTAGTCCGATGATGTGTAGGCATTCCACTGGTTTTGAACGAAAGGAATGGGATTGTACCAGTAACTGGAACGAATCAATTGATTTTTACTCTCATTTTTCTCTTCGATTTGCGCAACAACCGTTTTGTTCATTTGGTTGATGATCCCCCCGACCGTTCGTCGAAGCACTTTCGTATCCATCTCTTCTTTTTGCCCGAGTTTGCTATCCGCAATCTTTGGATAGATCAGCAACAACCGCTCCGATAGCGTATCGGGCGGTAAGGAATAGGTTGCATACGTTTCCTTTCGATTGACATCCAAGTAGTCTGTCATGTAGTTGACGGGAACCTTCATACTGGCGTATTGATGAACCGCTCCCGGAATGACCAAACATAACAGCAGCCAAAGACCAATCATGTTGAACGCGATGGAACTGCTCCCTGAACCGTATAAAAGCAGGATAAAAAATAAGGCGGCAAAGCATAAGATATACCCGGTAGCCAACAAAACCAGCGAACCGAGTTCGGAAGCCAAGAGCGCCCAACCGTTGTTTATCCACGCGACACCGAAGATGAGGAGCACAACCGTCGAGAGTAGCAGTGCGACATAGAACGCGAATCGGATTCCCAGCCACATCGGAATCGAACCAAATTGAATGGCCACCAACTTTTCAAAACGTGCGTCTCTTTCTAAGCCACCC
>JAYYRF010000290.1:0-4635 GCA_036127535.1 Myxococcota bacterium
GTTAATCCTGTTCGCAAACGGCTCCAACCAAACATCACCGACCCCCAATTCAAAAAGTATCCTTGTTCTGAATAAAGAATGGGTATCAGAAACACCCCATCGGAGGCCAGACAAAATTTTACTTTGCCTTCGTCGGCAAAGCATCGGGAAGAGATTCTTTCCGTTGCCAAGGAAACGGAGCCAATATATCTTCGACAATCATATACAGAGCCGGAACGACAAGTAAAATAATAAATGTGGCAAAGAGGACGCCAAAACCGAGAGAGATGGCCATCGGTATTAAGAACCGCGCTTGCATCGACTGCTCGAGAATCATCGGTGCCAAACCCAAAAAAGTGGTCAAGGAGGTCAATAAAATCGGCCTAAAACGTCTTTTAGCACCCTGAACAACCGCTTCAAAGGGAGAAGCTCCATTTTTACGGTATTGGTTGGCCGAGTCGATTAACACCAAGGAATCGTTTACGACAACCCCCGTCAAGGCAATGGTGCCAAACATACTGATAATCGACATCTCGAATCCCATAAAAAGATGCCCCAACACCGCACCCACAAATCCGAACGGAATAGCAGACATAATGATGAAGGGTTGCACATAGCTTTTGAAGGGAATCGCCAACAGCGCATAGATAGCGAAGAGCGCCAGGAGAAAATTACGCCCCAGACTAGCGAATGTTTCACCTTGATCTCGTTGCTCACCGACAAGTTCCAATTGGACATCCGGATATTTTGCTCTGAGTTCTGTAAAGTCTTTGGATTGAATGGCTGTGAGAACCTCGCGAGAAGATCGAACACCGGGCGCAAGACCCGCTTTCACATTAACAATACGATTCCCTCCTTCTCGGGTAATCGTCGTTGGAGATACGCCCCGTTCAAACACAACGAGTTCTCCCAGCGGTACAAATCCACCTTGCGGTGTTCGAATTCGGACATCGACAATATCGGATTCGACCATTCGCTCCGAAGGTGGCAAGCGCACCATCGTTTTGCGCTCCAATCGACCGACTTGCTCTCTCAGTGCTTCCGCACCATAGAACGAAGCGCGCAGTTGTTGTCCAATATCCGTGCTGCTCAAGCCGAGGGAACGGGCGCTGTCGGTAATTTTAAAATCGAGCTGGCTCTTTCCGCTACTCAAAGAATTCTCGATTTCGATCAATGAGGGGTAACCGCGAAGTCGCTCCGTCAAATCGTCTGAGGCTTGCTCGAGAATATCCAACTTCGATGAGATGATTTGGATATCTATCGCGGCACCGGCTCCAGGGCCTGTCGCTGCAGAAACCTTTATCGATTCAATGCCCGGCAACGATGGAATCTCGGCTTGCCAAGCTTCTGAGATCTGCTTGGTGGTGATGCTGCGGTTTTCAGAGGGCACCATGCTCATCTGCACCGTCGTGAGATGGGAACCCTTTGGACGTCCTGTTCTACTCTCGGATCCTTCACCAGCGGTCATCAACATTCCCAAAACCAAATCGTTTCTGTCACCGAGTTGCGCTACGGCACGCTCTCCGGCGGCTGCAATTTCTCTTTGAACCGCCAATGTTTGCTCTATGGGTGCACCATAGGGCAATTTGGCACTGACCGTAATGCGATCTCCCTCAATTTGGGGAAAAAAGGAAAAGGGCACGATCCCACCAGCGACCAAACCGACCGCGACAAAGAACATGGCGATTGCCGCGCTAAACGCCGTGTAGCGATAGGTGGTACTGCTGCGAACAATCTTGTCGAACGGCCCTTCAATGAAGCGTTTTAGAAGTGCCGAAACTCTTTTTTGGGGATAGTTAATGGCTCGCATAAACGCACCATCCTCCTTATCCTTCATGTGTCCCAGGTGAGCCGGCAGCACAAAGAAAGATTCGATCAACGACAGAATCAAAACACAAATTACAACCGTGGGAATCAATTTGAAGAACTTACCCGAGACCCCGGGTACAACCAAGAGAGGAGCAAAGGCGGCAATGGACGTCAAGATCGCAAACGTAACCGGAACCACCATCCGCTGTGCACCGACAATCGCGGCTTCCGGCCACGGCTTACCCCGCTCGTGTTCTTCATAAATGTTCTCTCCGACCACAATGGCATCATCGACAACCAGTCCAAGCGTGACGATGTACGCGAATAGGGAAACCATATTGATCGTCGCATCCGTATTGCCCAAGAGAACAAAGGAACCCAAAAATGAGATCGGTATTCCAAGGGACACCCAAAAGGCGAGACGAAATTCAAGGAAGAGAGCCAAAATGAGAAAGACGAGGATCAAACCAACGCGTGCATTGTCGAGGAGAAGGTTGATGCGTCCCTTCAAGAGTTCCGAAGAATCCTCCCAAACGGACACTTGGATGCTGCTTGGAAGATCTTTTTGTAGAACCTTGGAATAGGACTTGACCGCATTTGCCACGGCCGTAGGCGTCTCTTCACCGATACGATAGATCGTCAGAACGACGGCGCGTTGGTCGTTGAAATAGGTTTCGAGTTCTGTCTCTTCGTAGCCGTCCTCTATCTGCGCGATATCTCCCAATCGGAGTTCTGCTCCATCGAAAGAGGAGCGAATGATAATATCACCAAAATCACCGATGTCTTGCTTCCGATCGGCAACCCGAAGCAAAACCTCCCCAGAATCGGTTTTGACTCCTCCACCGGACAAGTCAATGGATGCCAAACGGATCTGTTGTGCAATCTCTCCCAAGGTGAGCTTGTGCGCCTCGAGATAGACTTGCGGAACGGTTACACTCAATTCTCTTTCGGGTACTCCCTTTACGCCTATCTGTGTAATATTGGGATCTTCTTTCAATTCTCTGCGCGCTCGTTCGGCAATGTCGTGTAGCGTAGACAGTTCTTGATCTCCAGATATCACCAGAGAGATCACCTCTCTCTTGAGGGATAATTCTCTTACGCTTGGCTTTTCTGCGAGTTCTGGAAAGGTGGTAATCCGATCGACGGCGGACTTTATGTCATTTAAGACTTGCTCGGTGTCGGATCCGAGCAACAACTCCACGGTGAGATACCCCCGACTCTCCGACGCGGTTCCTGTGACCACCTTCACCCCATCGACAGCAATCACGGCCTCTTCCAGTGCAAGAACGATACCTTGTTCCACCTCTTCCGGGGTTGCACCGGGATACGGCACCTCCACCAAAATAATGTCCAAATCAAACTCGGGTAACACCTCTTGCTTTGTCTGAAACAGCCCCACAACACCAGCGAAGAGAAGAATAAACATAAACAGATTGGCGGCGACCGAATTTTTAGCCATCCATGCGATAGGCCCTTTGTATTTGGATAGATCCGACATTACTCCTCCAAACTCTCGATACGAAGAGATGTGCCGTAAATCGGTGTCGAGATCGTGCTGGTGATCACACGATCACCGGATTCCAACCCCCCGGTTATAAAAACGTTTTCTCCATCTGTCCAGCCCACTTGTACGTCTTTGCGCGCGAGTTTATTCTCTTTATCGGCGACCAAAACGTGGTCACCATCCCGTAGAGCCGAAGCCGGCAATTGCACCGCATTGTCCACTTGTTTCCCATCGATGATCACATTGACAAAGGCGCCGATAATCAAAGGGAATTCATCTCCTCCAAGAGGATTGTCAACACCAATTAATAGGGTAGCGGTTCGCGACTGCGGGTCGAGTTCGGCTTCTAAACGAAGTACCACACCCACTTTTTCAACCATAACCTCTGAAGACGGGCGATACACCAATAAGACCTTCGAGCCCGTTTCGACACCGACATCTGGAATATCGATATCTTTCAGGCGTGCCGCGGGCACGGACACGCGTACCCAATATTGATCCGTTCCCAAAAGGGTTGCAACCGGGGCACCTACCCCGACCACTTGCCCTATTTCCAATTGTTCTGATTTGATGATTCCGTTAAACGGCGCGACCAAACGCGTTCGGCTGAGCGAAAGTTCAGAGCGGTTTTGTGCAGCCTTGGCGGCGGCCAAGGCCAATCGAGCGACTTCGAGTTGGGGCTTGCGAGAAGCCAAAAGTGGTGCCTCACCGTCGTTTCCCAGGAGCGCCCATTCTCGTTGCGCTGCCTCTTGACGCTTCTCTTCTACTTGTAGTTCAACCTGCGCCTGCTGAACCCGACTCTTGTCTTGTTCGAGGTTCAACCGATAGTCTTCCGGATCGATATTGGCGATGGTTTCCCCTTTTTGAAAGCGTCTACCGGGTTGTAGGGAGTCTGCGATCGATACGATTTTACCGCCAACTTGGGGAACGATGTTTACGGTTTGAGAAGCGCGAACAACACCGCTACTGTGCACTTTTATCCGTTGAGGGGTGATGTTGACCGACTGGATTTTGACCGAAATTTCAGGGGGTATAATATCGACTTTTTCTTCTTCGGTAGCAGAACTCGCCAATACTACCATGGACACCACGCCCGCGAGAAGAAGTAAGATCGGAACGACAATGCGAATAAATATATTCATTTTGAATCCTCCATACGCGCTCCACCGAGCACGCGATAGGTTTGAAGCCGTCCGGTAAAAACATCGCGCTGGCTTTGGATGTGGTTTAGTTGGGCTTGCAAATAATTTTGCTGGGTTGTAATAAGGGTAATTAAAGGGGTCAAACCTTCATTGTAGCGATTTTGGGCTTCCGTAAACGCCTTGTCCGCGGCACTCACGTTG
>JAYYRF010000291.1:0-8797 GCA_036127535.1 Myxococcota bacterium
GTTGCTCCTAAAATAGAGTATCAAAATGTAGGGATAAAATTCAATTTTTTATACCATACAGAAACAGCACTCTCTGGCCTTGATGCATAAAGAGGTTTGCCTACGATAAATTCTCTCATCAACTGAAGTGGTAGATGAAAGAGTTACACAAGAGAAACCGAAATCCAACGTACAGCCCCAATTGTTTCCCCGTTTTGAGTCTTCACCCCGAAAGTACACGAAACTATATTTTCTTTTTGAGACCAGATTTGAGAAAAATGCTTCTTAAGGAACAGATTGGATAGAATTAGAGGACGATCGCCTTTGACTTTCCTATCCATCAAGCAATATTGAGACAATACATTCTCATCGACTTCACCGTCGCAGTGATTGTCCAAACCATCGCAAACCTCAACTCATCGTATCGTTGTCGTTGCAATCTTTGGACGATAGATAGCCATTCATGTCGGCGTCTACATCTGAGATGGTGGTGTTCACGGTATCGGAATCCAAAATTTCTTTTCTTTCCGTAGAACAGGAAAACCAAAGCAAGAACCGGAGCATTTTATAAATCCTCCGCTGGAGTAAAGTCGCAACCACATGAACAAGCGATACCGCTAAATCTTTGGAACAACCATATTTATCCAAAGCGGAATCTGCCTCATAAAATGCAAAATCAATTGGGCGTTCCGTGAAAGAGAAAGACTGGACTGCTGTATCCTCCGCAAGCTGAGTAGTTTGCACAACTTCCACCGATGAGCAGATCGTCGTACCCGTCTCCATTGTGATCGCCAATGTTCTTCACGCCATAGCGCAAATCCGGAAAGGTCGCGTCGGCATGGGTTGTATCATAAACCGCACCGTTCAAAGAAAAACCACCGTAGTATAAAAATGCTCCATCGTCTGTCCCCATAATGATATCCACGCCCAGATCTCCATTAAAGTCACCAAAATCTATCTGATCGGCCAACTGTGTCGATGCCAAACCACCATCCATTCCTTGAAACTCCAAATCCGGCGAAGAAAGGGAAACCGCCGATACGCCAGAAGCGCTTCCTTGTAAGACCAAAAAGCGACCGGAGGTTTGATACCCGTTCAGCGTATCGTACACGCGGGCCTCAAAGTTGGTAAAAATCACATCGTCGTATCCATCTTGGTTCAAGTCGGCTCCATACAAACGTCCCTTCCCATCGTTGGTATAGAACGGTGAGGAAATCGTATCGGTTTGGGTCAGCCCTTCGTGCACATGCAAGCTGTAGCCTTGACAAAAGCGAAACCAAATCGGAGTTCCAGAACCATCAAAATTGATCGCTTTGGTGTTTTGAACCGGAATGTTGTGGCTTTGACAGTTTGAGCTTGAAAAGGATGTTTGGGTAAAGCCACCCGCCCCATCTCCGGACAGGAAGACACTCGACCCGCCGCCATATCCGCCCCAAAAATCCTCTGTACCATCTTGATCGATATCGCCCAAATGGCCGAGTTGTACATAGCTATAGGAACCATAATCAATGCTGCTAACTCCAACGCTTTGATCGGTCACCTCTCCGAGGCTTTGCAGACCGTCGTCGATCACATACATGCGGCCTTGGCTGTATTGAGAATCCACTCCCGCAACCACCAGCTCATCGAAGGTATCCGAGTCTACATTTGTCGCATATAACCCCCTTGAACCTACGCGGGCGTTGGCCAGCTCGGGTGTGAAAAGCAAGTCTGCATCGTGGTTGTTGTCCAGTGTGTGTCCACCCGACACCGGACCCAAAAATAGAAATACACCGCCAGGGCTTGAATACGCCGTGTCGTAATAGGTGTTGGCGATGGCGATGTCTAAATTGCCATCTCGATTGTAGTCAAACTGTCCAACAAAATACGGATATGCTCGCTCTGTTCCCGAAAATTCAAACACACCAATGGCGATCGATGGGGTCACGACCCCGTTTAATCCGCAATTGCCGGCCGCCGGATTTTTGTTGGAATCCAAATCATCGCAGTCTCCCATCTGTGTCGCGGTATAGTAGCCATCGGAGGCGCACAGGCAGCTGCTGTCTATAATCCCATAGCCATCGCCATCGTAATCGTAAAAGTAGGTCGTACAACCAATGGCTCCCTCTTCGTCGGAATAGCCATCGCAATCCTCATCGTCGCTGCTGGTGCAACTCTCCACTCCATCGGGGCTGATTCCGGCATCGCTGTCGTCGCAATCTCCGACCGTACGGGAGTCGTAATTGTTGACGTAATCTTCGAGGCACAAACACTGGCTAATCGACTGACCGTAGCCATCGCCATCATCGTCCAAATAAAAATCAACGCACCCAATCGCTCCTTCGTCGTTTGTATCGCCATCGCAGTCGTCGTCGTAGGTTGTATTGCAGGTTTCGTCGGTATCGGGATTGACATTGCTTTTCCCATCGTCGCAATCCCCGCTTTGCTCCACGTACCCGCCCGGATTGTCGCATTGGACCACGGCGGTACTGGCCGTGTCCCCGTAGCCATCGGTATCGGCATCAATGTACCAAGCCACTGCACCCACCGCCAGTTCTTGATCGGCTTGACCATCGCAATTTTCATCGACGTCGTTTGGATCGCAGATCTCGCTCATACCGGGATGGATGGCGGCATCCAAATCGTCGCAATCGTCTCCTTGGGTACCGGTATAGATGCCGTCGGGCCCACACATACACAAGCGATCGGCGGTGCCATAGTCATCGCCATCGTAGTCGTAGTAAAAGTAGGTGCAATTGGCCGCTCCAATATCTTCTGTGCTCCCGTTGCAATTGTCGTCGTCTGGGGTATCGCAATTTTCCATCACACCGGGATTGATCGTCGCTTGCACATCATCACAATCGGCATCGGCCAATGCGGTGTAGTCGCCTTCGGGGCGACAAATACACTGCACATCCGAACTAAGTCCGTATCCATCTTGGTCGGAATCCAAATAATAGTTTTGACAACCCTGCGCCTGCGCGTCGTTGTCGCTGCCGTCACAATTGTCGTCGTACGTCGTTGTGCACGTTTCAATGGCATTGGGACGCACATTGGGTCGCCCATCGTCGCAGTCACCTCCAACCGCAACATAGCTGGTTGGTGCCGTGCAAGACTGGTACGGAACCGCCTCGTCACCGTATCCATCCATGTCCACATCGGCGTACCAAGTCAAGACATCGAGGGCATCGTTTTCATCAATTAGTGCATCGCAATCGTTATCAACACCATCGCAATACTCGTCGGCAATCGGCGAAACATCGGCACGGGCATCGTCACAATCTTGTGCGTTGTCTACATAGCCGGTCGGCAAAGAGCAGGCTTCGACGAAGCTCAGAAAGTCTCCATACCCATCCGCATCGGCATCTTCAAAATAAACAAGCATCGCTCCATCGTCGATCAGACCGTTGCAGTTCTCGTCTCGTTCGTCACAGGTTTCGACCGCATATGGGTAAACCAAAGGATCCGCATCGTCGCAGTCTTGGCCGTTCTCTACATACCCCGTGGAAGGCGCACAAGCCTCCATACTCTGCTGTTCGGAACCATAACCATCCGAATCTTGATCGTAGTAAAAGGTCAAAGGGTCAACCGGGTCGTTATCGACGCTACCATCGCAATTGTTGTCGATCTCATCGCAAATCTCATCGGCGTTGGGGTGAATGGCATTGTTTTGATCATCACAATCCAAGGAATTGCCGACATACACCCCGTCCCCTTCGCACGAGGTCGTGGTGTTGGAGGGGTCTCCAAAGCCATCTTGATCCAGATCGGCGTAAAAAGTGTTGTTGAAACCGTCGTCTATAATGCCGTTGCAATTGTTATCCTTTAGATTGCAATCTTCCAAAGCGCCAGGATACGTTTGTGGATCGTTGTCGTCACAATCGCCTCCCACCAAAGCGAACCCATCGGCGGCCGAACAGGCTTCAACGACAATGGAATCGCTACCGAAACCGTCTCCATCTCCGTCGCCGTAGAAGAACGACATCACTCCTTCATCTACAATGCCATCGCAGTTGTTGTCCAACCCGTCACAGATCTCAATGGCCGCAATATTGATGCCTGCGGACGATTCATCGCAATCTTCTGCACCGATATAACCATCCCCATCCAAATCCTGAACCGCGGTATCCAAGTCTACGCTCAAAACCGATTTATCGGCACTGCATCCCAACCATAAAGCAACCAGCCACATACTTCACCCTCTCAAAAGTGTCCGTTCCATCTCGTTGCCTTAATAATAACATTGCGTAGAAGCAGACGATAAATCGCAAAGAACACGAAAGAATCAACTATGGGTCTTGTTTCCATATTTAGGCTTTCGTACATAAACATTTTTGCCTACGATAGATTCTCTCATCAACTGGAGTGGTCGCTGGAATGCGATTCTAATAATTTTGTGAGTGGATTTCCGCTTTTATCTATCGCTATCTTTCCATGATTCCCTCTGTTGTGGAGAGATTGTTCGTATTGAGGCCAGCTGGTGACTCTGTATTGACGTTTGTATTTAGTGTTACGGATTCTCTTATGCGTTTCTTTGATCCTGGCTCCCCATTACAGAATGGAATCTATTGGATTGGAATATTTACGACCAACGCCGATTTGGTTGCTTTGGGTTCACGCACAGCTCTTTTTGTGAAGAAAATGAATGGGAAATTCAAATGTTCAAACAGAACTCTTTGATAAACGCTGCAGCGGAAATCATTCACAATCATAGGTATACCGATACCAATTTCTGCTGTATTCGTTCTCCTCAAAATATTCGATGGGATATCCAAAATCATTGTATTCATAGTACCCTTGGTCCCAGCTTTGTCGATTTCCTTCCCAAAGATATTCTATACTGGTGTTTTCTCGCTCTCCTTCGATAACCTGTACGGCAGTATAGGACATCAATCGACACCAGGTTCCGTCACAATCATATTCATAGCTGGCACTATTCTCCCAGCCTGCCCCCTCATCAAACATGTAGGTCATATATCCATAGTCGTTGTATTCCCAGTAACGGGAATTCTCTTGATATTGAGTGTTCCCGTCCCATGTATATTCAAGATCGATTGCGCCGTCATCGGATACGATGGAAAGGGTTTTACACCAAGAATCACAATTATAGGTATAGTTTGTGGTCTGCTCCCAACCTTCTTGAAAGAGATACGATTCCGTAACGTAACCATAATCGTTGTAGGTGTATCTTCCTGTATCGAACGATTGTACATTACCATCCCACGTGTAGTATGTGGTATATGCCTCTCCCCCTCCATCCCACTCCTGATCGACAGAAAGCTCGGTCAAACGACATCGAAGGCTCCTCTCAAAGTCCGTTGGGGTCGTATTCTCAGGAACATCCTCTAGCTCGGAACCTGTGGTTTCTTTTTCAGCGCAGGCCATCAAAAAAGCAAATACAATCATCACAACTCCCTTATTGTTGTTTTCTGCACTGTATCCACCCTGTATACCAACAAGACATTCATTCGATACTCCTATTGCGTTATTCTGTATTTTCGATAACTTTTTACACGGTAAGACGCAAATAAACAAACATAGACCCACCTTTATTGTATACGGGACAAAGCGCTCCAGACCGCCATATGAGTCCAATCCCGAGCATACAACACCGCCAATGGAAAACCAATAAAAGAGTACACCGCTCAGGGAAACCCGTTCTGCACCTCCAGGCTCCGAAAGAGTGCCCGTATCATCCCAGAAATCCCTCGCTAGCAGAGCGAGCTCTAAGGCCATCTCCATCTTGGTGGAAGTCATTTTTTTCCGTCACGGCAGGTATTCTCAGAGGAGAGGAACATTGCATTTGAATTTCCTATCCATTCCATTTATTTATGGGCTGTTCGATCGCCATTGCACAAAGCGAGGAAGGTCAGAGAATTAAAACATGGATTGGCATCCTGACCATCTGTACAATTCGGTACGAATCTAAATTTCCGGTTAGATTGTTTTCATGTAACGAAATCTTATCACTTAGAGAAACCATGCTATATTTTGCCCTTTTTGCTTGTTTTCCGGAGTTTTCAGCACGGGAATTTCCTGAGAACCAAGAACACGATTACGATCGAGATGGATACACAGAGAACGATGGTGACTGCGACGATCAAAACAGCAATGTTACGATAAAAAAACTCTGGTATGCCGATGTTGATAACGATGGTTGGGGGCAAGAAGGCGCCTCGGTTTTTGCTTGTGTTCGTCCAGAGGGCTTTGTCGATCGATATGGTGATTGCAACGATAACATTGCCGCGATTAACCCTGGGATGGCAGAGGTCTGTTCTACGGATACCGACGGGACACCGATAGACGACAATTGCGATAATGTTGCCGATGACAGTGATCCCAATACGATCGATGTTGCTCTTTGGTATCGCGATGCCGACGGTGACTTCTGGGGCGACGACGAGAATTTTCGTCAGCAATGCGCTCGTCCACCAGGATATGTTTTGGATGGTGGAGATTGTGACGACACCTCTGCGTTCATCCATCCCGGAGCCGTAGAGTTTTGCGACGGGCTTGACAACGATTGCAACGAGCAAGTCGACGATGCCGATGATGGGCTGATAGCGGATCGCGTTTGGTACATCGACGCCGATGGAGATGGTTTTGGTTCGGGTGCCGAGGAAGCGCCAAGCATCGCGCAGTGTTCTCAACCCGAAGGTTATGGGCCGTTGCCCGATGATTGTGACGATGAAAACGATCAAATCCATCCGATGATGGAGGAGATCTGCGATGAGAAGGATACCGACTGCAACGGCCTAATCGACGACGGCGTACAAGAGGTGTTTTTTCGAGATCTCGATGGCGATGGCTATGGAGATTTGTACGATTACATAGATGCGTGTTCGCTACCGAGTGGCTTTGTTGATAATGCCGAGGATTGTGATGATCTTTCGGTCATCAGTCACCCAGGCGCCGATGAAATATGCGATGAGCAAGACAACGATTGCGACAACGATATCGATGAGGATGCCATCGATGCATTGATTTGGTATGTCGATGTAGATGGCGATGGCTACGGAGATCCTTCGACCAATTTGCAAGGCATCATCAATCCCCGTGCATCTTGTAGCGAAATCTATGGATATGTTGCCGAAGGAACCGACTGCGATGACTCTCGAAGCATGGTGCATCCGGGAAATTCTGAAAATTGCAGCACGCCGTACGACGACGACTGCAGCGGCACCACCAACGATCCCAATGCGCTTGGGTGCTCGGACTTTCATTACGATGCCGATGCGGACGGTCATGGACTGTCGGCTACGGCTTGTCTGTGTATGGCGGAAGCGCCTTATGAAGCGACGACGTCCGATGATTGCGACGATAGCGATGGCAACATCCATCCAGGGAAAACCGAAACCTGTGGGACTCTCTACGACGACAATTGCGATGGAATTACGCTTCACAATGGTGAAACAACCGACAGCAACGGAACGGTGAGCATTGCTTCGGCTCTTGGTTGTTCCTACTACTATTTGGACAGCGATGGAGACGATTACGGTCTTTCCAGTGACTATGTCTGCTACTGTTCGATGGATGGGGACTATCGCACAACCGCTGGAGACGACTGTGATGATTCCGATACAGCGATTCATCCGGGTGCGACGGAGGTATGCGATGCCGGTGATGTGGATGAGAACTGCGATGGAGTCGCAGATGGTGCGGACGCCATGGGGGCGATGGATTGGTACCTGGATGCCGATGGAGATGCGTTTGGTTTGGACAGCGAGGTTCAGATTCAGTGCGATGCACCGCTCGGGTATGTTGCGGTGGGTGGGGATTGCAACGACGACTACCCCAATATTCATCCCGATGCTCAAGAGAGCTGTTTGACGGCTTATGACGACAATTGCGACGGCAACGACAACGACGATGGCTCCATCGATTGCATTGTGTATTACGAAGATGCAGATGGGGACGCCTTTGGTGATCCGAGCTATATGTGCACCTGTGTGGAAGAGGGTGATTTCACCGCACGAAACGACGACGATTGTGACGATGGAGATGCCGCGATTCATCCGGAACATGTTGAATTGTGTGCAACCGTTGGGGTGGACGATGATTGCGACGGTGCCATCGATGAAGACGGTGCCGACGATTGCACCCGATATTTTTATGATTTTGACGGCGATGGATACGGAACCACCGACTACATCTGTATGTGTGCGCCCGATGGATATTACCAAGCCCTGCAATCGGGTGATTGCGAGGATACCGATGCCTCGCTGAATCTCTCTACAGGGTACTGTGGTCTAACCGGTGAGATACCCACCTCCTCGGCCTCTTACACCGTTGTAAACGAATACGGTGTTCCAACGGTTGGTGCCGGGTTTGATTTCAACAACGACGGTCTCAATGATATCGCGTTTGGGGTTTCTGCAACCGACACCCCCTATGTCGATGGTGGTGCCATACATGTGTATTTGAGCCCTCTTCCATCGGTTTTGGAAATGGACAGCACGCCCAATGGCGATATTGTGATTTCCGGAGAAGTCTACAATCTCAACCTTGGTGCATATCTCTCCGTTGGTGACTTTAATGGAGATGGAGTGGTTGATCTGCTCTCTTCCAGCGGCAACAACACCACTTCTGGAGAGCCGGGAACCTGGCTATTCTCCATGGATGGCCTGGTGGGTGGAACCTACACCCACGCCGATGCGGAGTTGAGTTTCGATGAGTATATAGTATATGGTGTCGGAGACGTAAACGGGGACGATATCGATGATGTATATGTCCGAGGACGAGAACCCGCTTTTGGGTATGCCGATATCGATACACTGCTTTTGGGAAGTACCGATCTGGCAACCGATGGTTTTGAAGAGTCGGGGGTTAGCTATGCGAT
>JAYYRF010000292.1:0-3871 GCA_036127535.1 Myxococcota bacterium
AGATTAAAGCGATATTATGCTCGGGATGAAGCCACTCTACGCGCGCAGGAACGCGCACTTGTCCTGCAAAGGTAATATGAGCATCCCCCAATGCTATGGGAACGGTATCTTTATCGACCGCGACCAAACCCTCTTCTAAAATGAGACCGGTACCGCGAAACTCGTCGCCGTACACACCTTCGACAAGATAGGGAATTTTGAAGTCAACGGTGACCAAACTCGGAGCGAGGGTGCGCTCCAATCGCTTGTCCCATTTGGAATAACTTGGGCTTTCCGATGAAACGGTTGATTTTTGAATTGTACGGGGAACCTCTTCTTTGTCCCAAATACCCGTGGTGTCGTTCCGAGTCCATCGAATGGTCGGAAACCATTTCAAAGACCAAGGTACGGCGGTGTGTAAAACCCGAAGTCGGTCGGAGAGATAGTAAAATTCGACGTCGAGATCAACGCCGTCCTCTTGCGCCTTAATGATAGACCAAAACTGTTCGATACTCTCCAAACGCACACCGTTCACCGCAGTGAGTACGGCCTTCCGCTTTACCCCACCGACATCGAAACAATAACCGTCGTTAGCAATAAAAACGCCCTGTATCGGTACATTGTAGTGACGAGCCATCTGGTACGATAATTCGTGAAAGATTCCTCCACAGGCCTCTACGAACTTATCCGGTGTAATACTGTGTAAGTCCTGAACCGGAATGACGAAGCGCTTTACTTCCCCTCCTCTTTCGACGACGACATCGACCGTTTGACCAACGGCGCTATCGAGAATGGTTTCCATGGATACAAAATCCTTAATGAGTTTTTCATTCAGGGAAATCAGAACATCTCCCGTCATAAGCTTTTGATCGGAAACGCCTTTGGATAATACCGATTGAATCACCAAAAGACCATTTGCATTGGGAAAAGCCTTCCGAAAAGCATCGGTGTTTTCTTTGGATACCCCCAATCTTGACGCATAGTCATAGGGGATTTGCTTGAACGTCGCCTCGAGGGTTCCCCGCTTCACGGACTGGTTCTCCTGAATCAGTGCTAACGCTCGCTCTACCCTATCCAAGGGCAAGAAGAAGCTAGAAGCGGAACGTGAACTTCCACCTGCATTCAACGCGACGGCCATCCCCTCTTTGGAAAGAACGGGACTGCCAGAAGAACCTCCGGAACTGCCCGCGGCTGCTTGTATATAGAAAGTATTGAAGTCATTGTACTTGCCGGTACCGTAATTGGGAGCATTTCGGTCAAGTCGGGCCAACGTTCCCGGTAGAATAGAGATTTTTTCTCCGGCATTGTTGCCGATTAAACGGACTTCTAAGCCCATTTGGGCACATTTTGAGCACAACTGAATCTCTGGCAGCTCCATATACTGTACATCTTTGGGATTGTATCGGTAGAATCCGAAGTCGTGAACCGGATCTCGATATACAGGGACCAAGGGTATTTCTTCGTTGTTCATGAGGACGGCATAACTGCTCACGGGACCGGGTTCTACGACATGCCGATTTGTCAAAATCAAACCGTTTTTCGCATCGACCACAAATCCCGTGGCGACCCCTGTACCCGCTTTTTCTGTGTCAAAGTTGCGGTTGGAAGCAATTTTTATAGAAACAATCGCGTTCGAGTAACTCTGAATCATCCCTTCCCACGACAATTCTTGCGCCCATCCAACAAGAGAGAATAAAATCATAAACATCGTTCTTTCTCCAAATTGAAAAAAAGGGGTACTTTGTCCCATAACACACATCAAAGATCACACAAGCGCTTATCGGCGCAACATCATAAACAAACGTACCGTATCGTTGTTGGTCAAAAATTCCGACGGTTCCATTCGCATAACGTACCCACCGCCGATCCGAAGATTGTCTGCCTTGGAGTGCCAGGTAAATCCTGCGGTCAGTTCTGAAAGATCACCGGTATTGGTCAAGTCTTGGTTGTCATCAAAGCTCGAGTAGCGTATCGCAGGCTCAAATCCCTTGATGGTATACCCAATTTGGGCGTAATATCCCATACGATTGGTCTGCGCTAGTACACCGGGAGCGTCCAGTTCGGTATTGGTGGGAGACAACTGACTCATACGGAATTCTCCCATAATCGCCAAGCCACCGTAACGGAGAATCATATCCGCCCCGTATCCCATTTCTTGGGTAGCGATATCTCGATTGAGATAAAAGTCTCCCGCCATAGCAAAAACCAGCCCCTTACTCACACCGTATGTTTGATACGCGCCTTCCCCAAGCACATACTCTGCGCGCGCAACCACCTGCTTACCGGTGTTGTCATCTCCCATCAAAGATTGGTTCCCGTTAAACACACCGCCTTGAAACTGCAGTTTTGACTTCCCCATCGGAACCGTAAAATCAGCGAGAAGACCAACATCTCGATTGGGAACGATCCAAACCGAACTCACAGCTCTCTCTGCCAAAACCAAATCGGCAGAACTCATAATCTGCTCACGGGATATGGGCATTTTTTGAACCCCCGCAACAATCCAAAGGTTCTTAGACGGCATCCACGACAAATAGGAATCGACGATGGAAATACGCTCGGTGCCACGATTTAAGGTCGAATCGAAGGGGGAAGACATGCCAACGCTCACACGGTAGCGGAAACCGGCACTCTCTCCTTTGACGCCCAAACGAGCCCTTCGAATTTTAAAACCAATATCGTCTTCGGGGTCACCGTAACCTGCCGGATCGGCCACTTCGTTTTCGTCCATATCGAATGCCGTCGCCCACATGTGTAAAAGTCCAAAGGCCTTCGGCGCAGGAACCGGATCACCCGCCATGGAAAAGGTACTCAAAATTAAGGCTAACATTCTTCCTCCCGTACTCTAGTGACTGATAACGTTTAGCCCGCAAGAACACAATAAAAGGAAAGACAGAAAAGCAAGTGTGCATACAAGGACAAGCCATTATAATTATACAAGCAATCTTTGAATACAGGGGGCTTTTTATGCCGCTTCTCTCTTCCCTACTCTATTCCATTTTGGGCTGTCAGACTCCAGAGGATTTTACACGCGCCTATCAAATGGAAACATTGGCAGATGGGATCGGTGGGCCTAAGAGCATGGCGCAACCGGGTGACTTCATCATTGAAAATGGTCATCTGCGATTTGCAATTACTGGAAATCGTCCCAGTATGGGTCCACATACCGCTGGGGGTTCATTGGTCGATGCCGATATACAAAGAAACAACAGCCGATACGCCAACGGATTCGGGAATGACCAACTCGCGGAAATCTTCACGACCGTCAATATCAACGTGGCACAGATCAATCACGAGGACGGGGAAGTCATCATTTTAAATGACGGAAGCAATGGGGAACCTGCACGGGTCTGTGCGGCCGGCACGGCCTACTCGTTTATCTCTCTCTTTCAAGCGATCTGGGGCGTCAACACATGGCTGACCCCTGATAAATATATTTCCTACAGTATTCGAACGGACTACATCTTAGCCAAAGACGATCCCGTCATAACGATGCAAAGCTATATTCTAATCGGAGAAAACGAAGGATGTGCGGCTGATGTATCTGAAGCGAGAGACATGGTGTCCATGACTGAGTACCTGAATCCGGAAACCAAACTGATGGATGTAGCCTTTGATAAAGGCTACATTGCCGGCGATTTCTATCTGCAAGGCGGAAGTTTAAATGTATTCACGCCCAGTATTGGCTTTGATGAAGAGGGACTCATTGCTGATCTCCACAACCAACAGATCAACATGTTCAACGAACCCGTGTTTGCAGACTTTCTCGCCGGTGTCGGCGATCGCGTCAGCTATGGAATCATGAATCCGAAATCACCCCTCCTCGTCCCTCTCTTCACGAGTTCTCAAACGGTTGCGGTCGGTGGTGGATTAATTCCCAGCGAAGAAGAGG
>JAYYRF010000293.1:0-2766 GCA_036127535.1 Myxococcota bacterium
GGCAAAGCTCTTGGATATACTGCATCACCATCCAGGAGAAAAGAAAGGTTTGCTCTTTGAAAAACGTTTTATTGACACGCTATCCATCAATATTGGAGACTTAAGTGAAGCTCTGGGAGAACCGAGAATTACCATGAGCAACTTTCGGATCTATCGGGCGACACAACTACACTTGAGAGGAGTGCCACCAAAAGTGTACGAACAGCAAATGGGGCACTCTACACGTGTTGCAGAACGGTACTACATACAAGTCAGTGTAGAAGATGCTGCTCGATACGTAAAAGGATAGCTACGATTTTGTATTGAATGATATCCCTCTCTGTGTTACATTCTATGTACAGAAACGACCATTTTCCCAAGTTTGAGTTTGTTTTCCCAACTTGTGATTTCGTGCATGTTCTGTTGCTTCTTCAAAACCGTTGCTTTGATACCCACCAATACCGATTTTCTTCACAATCTCACGATACATCTAGACAAAGAAAAATACTATTGGTGATAGTCCTGACCCGATTAACTCGCGCACTCCACGCCCGTTCCACGCAGTCCGCAGTACCCGGTCGGGTTCTTGCTCAAGTACTGTTGGTGATAATCTTCGGCGTAATAAAACGTGGGTGCGTCGAGAATTTCGGTGCTAATCGCGGGATAGTTTTTTTCTGCGAGTTGTTTCCCGATATCCGCTTTGGTTTCCTCTGCTGCTGCGCGCTGCGCCTCTCCGAACACATATATGCCGGACCGGTATTGGGTACCCACGTCGTTCCCTTGCTGCATACCTTGCGTTGGGTCGTGACTTTCCCAAAACGCTTTGAGTAACCGTTTATAGGAAACCGTTTGGGGATCAAATAAAACCCGAACCACTTCGTTGTGTCCGGTTTTTCCGGAGCATACTTCCCTGTAGGTCGGATTTTTGGTAAACCCCGCGGCGTAACCAGCCTGGGTGGAGTAAACCCCTTCGAGTTGCCAAAACTTGCGTTCGGCGCCCCAAAAGCAACCCATACCAAACATGGCCATTTCCAAATGCTCAGGCCAGGGGCCAACGGTCGCATTACCGTTGACATGATGCACCGGATTCACTTTGATTTCGGTATCCCGACCGGGCAGAGCGCTCGCTTTCGATACCATTGCTTTCTTTGAGCCAAAAAACCACATCACTTATCTCCAAAGGGAAAGGGTAGGGGAAGATATATACACTTCAATTTATAATTCAATTGCGGTAAGGCCGGACTCTTCGTAGGAGTCTCCGTTGCCCAAACTCGTTTGGGTGATGCCCATCGAACGCGTCAGGCTGAGTAAGACCTTGTTTAAGTTGTCTTGGGTATATGAACGATAGTGGACATCGCGTTTGATCTTTCCACTTGTTCCACCCGCGATTAAAATGGGCATCTCATCCAGGGAGTGCGTTCGTCCTTCGGATACTTCGGATGCACATAAAATCGTGCAATTATCCAGCAAGGTTCCATCCCCCTCAGGAATTGCACGCAGCGTTTCCAAGAAGACTGCAAACTCACCCATACAGTGATGGGTAATGCTTTGAACGGATGGCTGATCGCCCGGTTCGTGGTGGGTCAAATTGTGGTGTCCGTCGTCGGTGCCCGGGAAAAGCAAGTTGTTGAGTGCCCGTGTGTATGTATAGCTTATGACACGGCTTTGGTCGCAGGCGAGGGTCATGGCCATAAGCTGCGACATGATTTGGTTGCGCTCTTGGAATTGCGGACGAGAGTCGATGTCCGGATACTCGAGGGCCGGTGCCTCCGGGCGATAGCACGCTTCCAGTGCCGGCGGGTCTTCTTGGAGGCGCGCCAGTCGCAGCTCGAGTTCGCGAATGCCGTCGAGGTGAGCCTCAACGCGAATTTTGTCCTCGGCGCCCAAGCGAGTGTTGAGGTTGTTTATATCGGTCATGACAGAATCGAGTACGCTTCGCCGATATCCCAAACGCGGGTCAATAATTCCTTCTTCGCCCGGTTCGCGGAAGGTGTCACCAAAGATACGCTGGTAGAACGCATACGGGTCCGCTTCGACAGGATTTCGGCTATTGGGGCCGTTCCACGAAACGGATTCATTGGTCACACAGCCCGTTACCAAGGAACGGTATACCGTGTCCCCACCAATTTCGTTGGCGATGAGTTGGTCAATACTCGGGCCTGCGACGGTCCAGTCGCCTTCACCGCCAGCGGCGGCTTGACCCGTGACGAGACCAACCAAACCGGAGGTATGCGGCAAAATGTTGGGAACCTTCAAGGACATGCCGCTGATCACCGCGAGTTGTTCTTTGAAACCGGCCAAAGGCATTAAACTTTCCGATAGCGCCCAGTTGTCGCCGTCGCCTTCGCCCGTGGGGGTCCACTGATCGGGGCGATTCCCATTTCCCCAAAACCAAAAGAGAAAGCGAGAGGGGAAACCGTCTGCAGCGAAGGCCTTGGGCTGAAAGTATAGAAGGGGAGGGAGCGCAACCGTAACCACAGAGCCATGAAGCATTCCACGTAAAAAGTTGCGTCGTTTCATTGGATGTCTCCCGTGCGCTGAAAGGCGTCGCTCAAGATAAGGGTGCGCAGCAGAGAGCGAAAAGAGTATTCGTCATAGGTAAACATTTCGCTGAGCCAAGTCGTATATACTTTCGATTCTTGCTCGACGGCGTGACCGGTTGCATATTTGAAAAGGTGCTCCGACATACAGCTCCCGAAACGCTCATGTTCTGCAATGAGCGCGGATAATTCCCACGGCGTCTCAAACGGTTCGCCATCGAGGGTTCCGCTCGGATCGATTTCCGCG
>JAYYRF010000294.1:0-5460 GCA_036127535.1 Myxococcota bacterium
CAACTGTCAACATAAATAAGACAATCGTTTTGGAATATATGAATATTTTTTCTCGGGTGATAATTCTCATCAAAAACGACCTTTAAAGTATTCTTTGAAAGAAAGTACGATTCTGTGTCTTTTTGCTTGCCATCTAGATACCGGTATTAGAGGTATAAGGCCAAAATAAACGATTCGGCCACTATTTACACCATTGAGAGGAAGCACCACAATGAGCAAAAAAAAATCAAAACGCGCCGCGGGTGTCAACAAGAAAGATCTAACGGAAAAACTCGCACACAGAGCAAATATTCCTAAGATCAGAGCTGCAGAATACATAGACATGCTAACGTCTATTATTGCAGAAGCACTCATCGATGGAAAAAAAGTTACCATCTCGGACTTTGGCACCTTTAATCTCTCTGAGCGCAACGCATTCAAAGGATACAACCCACAAAACAACGAGAAGATTTCCGTCCCCAAGCGAGTGATTCCCGTATTTCGCGCCGGAAAAAACCTCAAAAACTCATTGAATCTTCCCTTTATCAAAGACTGCTCTTTAATACATCCAAAGCAGATCAAGGTAGAGTTCTCGAAGCCACTCGATCCCAAAAATAAGAAGGTGCTCACCGCATCCAACTACACGCTCAACATTGGAAAGAAAGAAGGCAAGATTTCCTCCGTCGAAGTGCTAACGACAGAATCGTTCTCATCGGGGAAAGGGAAAAGCAAAAAAGGCGTACGAAGCATCAAAATTACCACGACACAGAAGCTATTTGCCGAAAACTTCTCCGTTGCCTTTCGCTCTGTGCTTACCGATTTAGAAGGAAACGAATCAGAGGGTGTAACGAGCTGGCCGCGATAAACGCTCGCACAAACCGGTACGCTCTACCATACCCGGGGATCGAGGTTCCAATCCTTTTGTCCTCCTCCCCTCGCCGCAGACGGCGTGGCATCCGCGGTGCGGGCACGAAGCCACCGAGTCGCCCAAAGTCGAAAAGACTCCGGATAACGGTAAATCCAAGCGCCGGACTTTCTTTGTCTGGCCATGGTCATCCACTGGACGTAATCCGGATGCTTCTCGATTGGCACTCCTTCATGCGGTCCAACCAAAAATTCAGGTAAACCTTGGTGATTAATCGCAACTTGACCTGTTTGCGGTGGCGGTCCAACCGCAATCGCCCAATCCATGAATAGGTCCAGCGCTTGCGGTGCTTCGTATCTTTGGGTCATTTTGAGAAAGACTTCGCCACACGCTCTGGCGTCGTGCACCGCTCGGTGCGCATTGTCCAAAGAAACGCCCAACTCTCCGGCAATTTTTTCCAAACGATAGGACTTGAGTTTCATAAAACTGCGTCCAAGCGTTAGTGTATCGAGTTCTGCACGAGTCTTGGGCCATAAACGCCCAACGCGCGCAAACTCTGAACGTAAAAAGCCCATATCGAAGTTAAAGTTATGTGCGACCAAGATCGCATCGGACAGTAGCTCCCAAATACCCGAAGAAAGAGACTCAAAACTCGGCTTTGATGCGACGTCTTCATCGTAAATACCACTAACTTTTGATGCTTCTCGCGGAATGGGTATACCGGGGTTAATAAGCCATTGGTGATCTTTTGTTTGAGAGATGTCTCCGTTGTCATTGAGAAAGAACTCGACCGCTCCAAATTCAATGATCCGGTCTCCTTGGTATGCTCGAAGCCCGGTCGTTTCTGTATCGAACGCAACAAATCTACAGCTAGTCCACGTCATACTATTCGTGTACCTCTCTATTTTTGTTTGAATTTTGGTGCGAGATTAGCCAAGCCGGCAACCGGAGCATATCCCATGAAAAATGCGGGTATGGCCGCAAAGAACATCCCTTTCATACCATCCAGCGGAGCAAGACTTCCTCCGGAGTCATTGTCTCCAGCACAGAGAAAGACGGCGTAGAAGGCCAAAAAACCGAGATCACCAGCAACCTTGTCACAATTTTTCCAGCTTTCGTAGTATACGCCCAAAGCGGAAAAAATCAATGCAAGCCCCCACAAAAGGAGACCGGAAGGAAGCGAGGAAACAACGGATATTCGGAGTCCCTTAATCGCTTTCCCCTGGTAGTTGGTCAAGTCCATTTTGACGGTACCCGCATTTTTTAACTCAAATCGATCTTGAAAATTTTCGGATAGGCCAACGGTTCGACTACTATCCGGGTTTCCGGATATTTTTTGACCCTTTACATCTTTAATTTTGACTTTTTCCTTGCTGGCAGACTTTCTTTCCATCGCTCCAGTGCAACTTTCCTTCCATGTTTTGTTGTTTGCCGTTGCCCCTTTGATTTCAAATGTATAGTCTGTTTTATAGCTTTGGGGCTCGCTGGGAATTAGCGGTTCATCCGACGGAATGGCTGTAACGATCAGAGCATGGTTTTCCGGGACGTCAAGACGAACAAAATCACTTTCTGCAGACAAAATCTTCTCTGAAACCACTTTTTCTTCAGGATAATTCACCAACCAACCCGTAAAAAATGGCATTGCGGTCGCTACAATGAGAGACAACCAAAAAAGTGCGGGCACTTTGGCAGCGCCTCTCATTCGATAAATCGTAGAAAAAGCAACGACAAGTGTAATCGTCGAAACAACGGCATAGCCCAACATAGAACCTCCAATAAGAATAGAGATTAATCTCTAATAAGAAGAAAACAAATAAAAAAAAGAGTCATCAATGTGACTCTTGCAGGTATTTCTTGTGAAAGATTACTTTTTGGACTTTTTTCCTTTCTTTTTCTTTTTGACCGACACTTTTTTATCAGAACTCTTTTGCTTCCGTATACTCTCTTTCTTTTTGTGTGCCTCTCGAGCTTGTTTCAACGCTGCTTTTAGGCTTTTATTTGATTTGGATCGAGACTTCGGAGTCACCTTAATCGCCGCTTTAAGTGACTTACCCGGTCGAAACGTAATCACAAACGTTTCGGGGATTTTAATCGATCCATCTTTGTCGGGATCGGGGTGCGTACCCTTTCGACCAACTCGATATGCTACACTAAACGTACCAAATCCTGGAATGGTTACTTTATTGTAATTCAAATCGGTGTACTTTAATTTTTTATTGGCGTTGGGAATGACCGTTTTGGTTGTCATTTCCTGTAAAAGATGCTCTGCAAGGATACCATCCTTTTTAGAACGTTCGGAGCCGTCTCGAGATGCAACCCCAAAGATCGCGTCTATGATATCCGTCGCTTGTGTCAGCGTTAGTTTCTTTGATTTCCCGTCCCGACCGCTAAATCGCTCTTGCAACTTTTTTGCCAGCTTGCTTTTGTTGAGAGAATGGGCATGGGCATCGATTTCTTTTTGACTCATTTGATACTCCAAATGAAAAGTGGACGTTGTAGGAACATCGGGATCTGTATACAGGCCAAGATCGTTTTCTCCGATTCTAAATATCAACCTTATCCTCTTTTCGCTGTGAACCAGGTATTTTTTATGTCCTCTTTTGTCACCAAAATCAAAAAAAACGCACTCCTGAATGTTTTGGGGCAATTCATTCCGTTAAAACAAGCCTTTCCCCTGGTCTATAAAGGACTATTTTCTATAATCATCAAACAAAAAGGAGATCGTTCACACCATCAAATTAAGAAAAGTACGAAACCAAGGATACACGCTTTTCGATTTAAGATAAAGGTAGCTATATGATACAAAGTCACTAAGGTGATAGGTGTATTTGTCGTACATATTTTTATGTCAAGCACACCTTTATACAAATTAAGGAGACCCCCATGCAAAATATTCTTTGGTTCCTACTTTCGCTCTCTTTCGCCCAAGAAGACCCGAACGACGGAGAGCAAACCGAAGAATCGGATACATCCGAAGACGACGACACCGAAAAGAATGAGAATGCCACTCCCGACCAAGGAACGGAAGCAGAGCTAAAACGGATACTGGAATCAACATATAAAGATACTGTACCAGAAAAACGACCGGACACGTCACCGAAGACGGAGAAAGAGGCATCGAACACAGAGAAAAGTCCTTCCCCTACACAGAAAAAAACCGCCGAGCAAGCTGAAAATGTACCTGAAAAGCCGGACACGCCAGCAAACGAACCCAAAGCGTCTTCTAGCGAACTCGAAAATGCAGAGCAGTTATCCGAGTTGTCTCGGGAAGAACTTCGGTGGCTACAACCACTTCCACAACGCTTCAAGCAGCACCCATATCAACACGTAGATTTCACTTCCTACACACTGGAGTGGGGAGAATTCCAGGTGGGACTCAACACGCTCAAGGCTGGTGTTTTGCCGAGAACCCAAGTCGGAACCAGCGTGCCCATGTGGGTGTTTGGTATTCAAAATGCGGAGGCGAAGGTGAATCTCTTCCGCTATAAAGCCTTTGATGTCGGCTTAGATGCAAACTGGCTATCGTTGCCCGCCAACGATTTTCGCATGACGTACCTCGGTATGGGAGCCAATTCCTCG
The DNA here is from genome assembly GCA_036127535.1 of Myxococcota bacterium. Classification (GTDB taxonomy): domain Bacteria; phylum Myxococcota_A; class UBA796; order UBA796; family UBA796. Next base: position 4,424 of record JAYYRF010000294.1, read on the forward strand.
ATCCGAATCATGGAGCCATGGACGGTGCATATCGGATCTCAGTTCGCATCTTTCTCGGCGAACGGACTACCAGATTTAGATGCGGTAAATCCATTCATTCTGGACATGAGCGGAATAGACGCCGATGCCTACCGAGATGAACTCGCAGCGGATAATGTTGGTTTTGACCTAAGAACGAGTGTCGTAATACTAAAACTCGCAACGGATTTGCGTCTCAATCGACGAGACAGTTGGATATTGCAAGCACAAGGAATCATTTGGCACAATATCGACGCATCCAGTAATTTTAACGACTCAGATGATGTGCCGTCTTTTTTAAACGTAGATGCCATCTTTGCCCTCGAATCGCAGGGTTTTAGTGACATCAGCCAAAGCTACGTCGTCAGTATTGCGCACCAATGGTCTTGGAACCACTCCTATCTACGAATGGGGATTGGGTGGTCTTCTATGGAGCAATACGCCTTTGCGCCCGCAATACTTCAAACCATCGATTATGCCTGGCGATTCGGCGGAAAAACAAAGATCAGGGAAGGAAAAATCAGAAAGGGTTGGAGAGACAATCAAAAGAGAACCGACAATCCAGAAGGCGCAGAAGGATCCGATTAAAAACCGCTCTTCGGTCTAAAATTGTCCGAATAAAACCATACCGCTTCACACACAAAAACGTCCACCCAAAATTCGGACATATTTTGTCTATAGCATTGTTTTAAGTGCTTTCCGAGCTTAAATTAAAGACACCTAACGTAAACAAGGAGTCTTTAATGCTTCACACCTCAGAGATTTGGTCGAGCCCCGTTAAGCAACTCGCAGAACAATATCGCTGTCTTGCGGACTGGCTTGAAAAACACGACATCATACCGTGGCAAGTCGCCGTAAACTGGTCTAAAGATGCACTGATCGTACACCTCAAGGAAGAGACCTTCATGCGAATCTTCCAAGGTCATCTCGCTCAACAAAGCAGTGATGCTTTGGGACTAACTTGGACCGTCGAATCAGAAAATCTGGTTTTCACCTGTTTTACCCCTACCACAACCCAA
>JAYYRF010000295.1:0-16006 GCA_036127535.1 Myxococcota bacterium
GATTTACAGAGACCAAGGGACTTGGATCGTGCGACCCATTGTTGAAATCAATCCGAGACACACAATGGGAAGAGTGGCACTCTCTCTCGGAAGGCGGTGTGCACGAGACGCGCTGTTCTATTTGGCAAAGAAAGAGTTCTCCCCTCTTGTTCCCTTTACACAGAGCCAACAGCAATTTATGGATGGTCATGAACGCATAACACCTCAAAATCATGCCTTTGGAGCATTTTTGATGGTTGGAACCGACAGAATCGAGCCGTGGCTTCTTCGCAATCAACTTTGGAACCCCCATGAAACTCTTTGAGCGCACGTCAAAGGGGTCGCATAAAGTATTTTTTGGACTCCTGGCCGCGTGCATGATTACAACGGTTACCGTCAGTACCAATCAAGGGCTCGGACTGTTTGTCGCCAATCCGCTAGCGTGCATCTTTGCTGTCTGTATGGCAACGTTCACAGCCGTACCCATTTTCTTTCTGATATGGTTGTTGGATCGAAACGAACCCGAACCCCTATCCTTTCTTTTGGGTGGTTTTGCATGGGGTGCCTTCGTCGCTACGTCTATCTCCATCCTTTTTAACGAAGCCTTTGCTTCTGTGATGACCGTGTTGGTCGAAGCAGAAGCGGCCAGTGTATTGACGGCTATCTTTTCCGCTCCGTTTATTGAGGAGATCACCAAAGGGGCTGCCATTCTATTTCTGTTCGTTTTATATCGATACGAGTTTGACAATATTCTCGATGGAATCATTTACGGAGCCGTGATTGGACTGGGATTCGCGTGGTTTGAAAACATTATGTACTACATGAAACCGTTTTTAGATCAAGACCCACAAACGGGATTAAACGATATGCTCGAACTGATCTATATGCGTGGTTTGGTTAGTGCCAGCGGTGGGAGTCACGCCACATATACCGCCCTCACCGGACTGGGAGTTGGAATTGCACGTCAAAGACGCAATGGCTTTCTTCGTTTTATTGTCATTCTTATCGGACTTGGCCTCGCCATGTTCGCTCATTTTATTTGGAATGCCGGCGCCGGTATGTTGATGTCGTTCTTCGATGCTGGAAAGGATCAAATACTGTATGGTACGCCACTGGCAACGATTGTTCTCCAGTTCCCCTTCTTAATGATTCTCTTGTTCACCACTGCGTGGATGTGGTCGTACGAAGCAAAAATTATAGATGCACAATTGAAAACCGAATCGTCTCAGATCATAACAAAGAAAGAGAGAGAAAGTCTAACGCCGACGCTCAGCCGAAGTCTCCGGAATTTTATCTCTCTTTTTTCCGGTAAATGGGCAGAGTGGCAACATCGATATCGTCTTCGAAGACTTTGGATTCAACTTGCCTTCTGCAAGTGGCATCACCATGAAGACATCGATAGCGATTGGCCCGCAGATCAAGATAAGAATATCGTTACACTTCGAGAGGAGATAAAGCAACAACGACGATTGTCGTCTTGAGCAACGGGTAAAGCATGTTCTCTCGCACTTGGAAAAAATCGTCCCACGCCCATCAATGTCCCAAAACTCGACGAAGACAAGCGATGACCAAATCACGCTCGCCATGCAAGAGGGTTCTTGGATCAATACAAATAGAGTCGTCTTGAATGCGCACGACGATCGGTGGATCCGCTAACCGCATCATTTTCGCGATCTGATTTGGACGGGAAACGTTTAATTTGTAAATGTACGTAGGAATCGCTTGTTCGGGTAAAGCCCCACCACCAGAATAGCTATTTGCACTCTCTACGGAACCGTCCCCCAAAGCCTGACGGATTTGCTCGGCTTCTCGTTGACAGTGAGCAGCCGAGTGCTCCAACGATTGCCATACCGGCAAGTCGTGTGCACGCCCCTCAATATACATCTGCAGTGTGAGTTCCAAAGCGGCAAGATTCAGCTTTCCGAGTCTTAGGGCACGATACAAGGGGTGACGTCGACACGCCTGCACCCACTTTTTCTTTCCGACAATAAAACCGGCTTGCACTCCTCCAAGAAGCTTGTCTCCAGAAAAGGTCAAGACATCCACACCGTCCTTTAATGCTTTTCGAATAGATTCCTCCTCTTCCAAACGCTTTGACTGCGGAATCTTCGGTGCGTTTGCGAGTAAGCCCGAACCGAGGTCTTCAATCAGTACAACATCCTTGTCCCTTGCAACCCGTGCGAGTTCAGATCGAGACGGCCTCTCTGTAAATCCGACGATGCGAAAATTGGAGCTGTGTACTCTTAAGAATGCATTCGTATCCGCTGTGACGGCCGCGGCATAATCCGACGCACGGGTACGGTTGGTCGTACCAACCTCCTTGAGGATCGCCCCCCCTGTCTCGATCACCTCCGGAATGCGGAACGAACCACCGATCTCCACCAACTCTCCCCGAGAAACGACGACGCGTGCACCGGATGCAATCGCACTAACCGCCAGCATCGTTGCTGCAGCGTTGTTGTTCACAACAATCGCATCTTCGGCATTCGTCAAATAGCATATCTTCTCTGCAATTCCCCGAAGTCGACCACCCCGCTTACCAGAAGACAATTCAAACTCTAAATTGGAATAACCGCCCATAACGGTGGTTAGCTGATTCAAAACTTCCGTCGGAAGAGGAGCTCTCCCCAAATTGGTGTGGACGACCACACCGGTTGCGTTGATGACGCGACGTAACTTTGGTTGCTTTAATTCTTGGCGCTTCTCAAGCAGAGCCCGATCCCAATCCGGTGATATATTTTCACCGTTTTGGATAGACTTCCTCGCCTCTGCGACCACATCTCTTGCAATACGTACTGCAAAGGTATGTTGGAGATCCGACAGAACCGGTGACTGCAAAAGCGTTGAGATACTCGGCAAAGAAGAAAACAGCAAAAAGACCTCCTTGTATCAGATGTTCTTTTTCCTAATTATCCCACTTATACATTTGTTCAAGCCTATCGTTGAAAGTGCGATGCCGGTACAACAGATAGAAAACCATTTCTATCGACGACAAAGAATGTTTCATCGGATTATAAAAGAGGTATACCGTAACGCTGACCTCCACATTTATGAATTCTGTCATCTACTTTTTGGCCGCACTTTGCTCTGCAATCTTTGCTCTCCAAATCCAACAGCACAAACGCCCCCTTTTCGCAACCCGTTCGTATATCTTTCTATGCATTCTCTCCAGCATTGCATTTTTTAGTTTCGCGATTCATCTTCTCTACGGTCAAATTTGGCTCCGAAATCTATTTTACTGTACCGTCGCCTTTATCGGTCCTAGCCTGCTTCTCTTTCTCCACAACTGGGATCGGCGTAAGGAATTTCCGCATTCTATTTGGTATGGAGGCTCGATCACGACCGGAATCTTTCTCGCTTTGGAGATTTGGCCGAATCCCCCTTCTTCGACCATCTCGCTCTCAGAACTGCTAATATCATGCTGGTTTTTAGGCAGTACATTTATATGTGGGAAGTATTTGTGGAAAGAAATGAAAAATGCGAGCGAAGATCCCATTCGATACCGCAGACTGCGCCACTTACTGATCTTGTTTGGTCTTGCCGTTGTGACACTCGGGCTGGAAAGCTTACTGCGCGCCCTCATCGAAAATAAAGGAAGCGATGCACTGGATTTTCGCACCCGAAGCCGAATTCTACAAGGGGTCGCTCCACCCATGGGGGCAGTACTGAGCGTTCTGTTCTTGTACGTTTTACACTTAAACGTTCAATTAACCCGGCTTGTAGGCGTATACGAATTGTTCTCTCGTCTGAGTGCCACCGCTCTTTCCTCTCTGATTCTAACGCTTCTCATCGGCATTACATTTTACTTGGGAAGTGGATCGACCTTACACTTTAGCTTTCACCTTCTATTGGTCGTTTTATTATTTCTCTCGATTTTTCCCATTATGCGAAAACCAATAAAAAGAATCAGTACCCAGTTCTTTAATCGTTACGGTTCCCAGCTATATACCGCTTTGAATGATATCGAGGAAAAAATGCCTCAAATGATTACCATCGAAAAGCTCGATCGCCTTTTGCTTTCACGTATACACGAAGCGGGGAGAAGTCGAATTACGAGCTTGTATCTTTGGGAGCACGAAAAGGGTGTATTTTCGTTGAAGAAGGTATACGGAGATCCACCCTCCAAACCCATTGAAACCGTCAGTCGGGATCGTTTTACAGAGATCTTTCAAATTGGCAAAGTTCTCCGAAAGGACGAGCTCTCTACGGAATCCAACCCCTTTGGTGTGCATATTTTAGAGCAGATGCATACAGAGATGTGCTTTCCTCTGTGGTCTGATAAAGTGGTTGCTGGCTGGATCAATCTCTCTCCGGATCCGTGGTCAGGAGGCTTTTCTCGAGACGAAATACGAGCGCTGCAACGTGTTGTGAACCTCGCCGCTAATTCTTTGGAGACCATACGCAGCATTGAAAAACTTAAGGAACAACATCGACTCGCCGCTTTGGGGACAATGTCTGCCGGTTTGGCACACGAAATCCGAAACCCACTGTCTGGGATCAAAGGCGCGGCACAGTTTTTACAAGACCATCCTGAAGCCGAAGAATTAGAAACGTTCCTGCAACTCATCGTATCCGAGGCTGATCGCTTGAATGTCGTCGTCTCCCAGTTCCTCAACTATGCACGTCCTCTTCAATTACAAACGGAAGAGGGAGACTTAAACCGAGTCATACAACGCGTTGTCGATATGGAGCGCTCCAACCCCAAAAACGATCAAATCCAGTATCTAATGCATCTCTCTTCCGAGCTCAGCCCGTTTTACTTCGATCCAAATCTCATTCACCAAGTACTGCTCAATCTTCTGCAGAACAGCGCACAAGCGATGAACGGTGACGGCAACATTACCATCTCTTCTCGTCTTTGCTTTCATGTCGATCCCCCGTACCGGGGACAACCAGCGGCTGAATTCTCCATCAAAGACGAAGGTCCCGGCATCTCTCGGGAAGCGATGGATAAACTCTTCATCCCTTTTTTCACCACCAAAAATGATGGGACGGGTTTGGGATTGGCGATTTCAAGGCGTTTGATTGAAGTGCACAACGGGACGATTACCGTTGCCAGTCAAATTGGAAAAGGCACCCGCTTTGTCATCCGTCTTCCCATCCTACTGCCTTCTGGAAAATCAAACATCCCGGCTTAATGTTGGTGTTTCGCGCCCCAAATTTCAGATTCCATTTGGCGAGACGCGTCCAACTCGTCGACATATCCGGCCTTGGCGTTTGGAAATGCGTCACAGTAGGGCACATAAGGCTTAATATCTAAAATCGGAGTTCCTTGAAGAAGATCGATCCCTTCGACAAACAGATTTAAACCATCGATACGCCGGAGCAATACCGCACTCAAAGCAATCGGATTGGGTCGATGGGGTGCGCGTGTAGCGAGGGTTCCCCTTCTCTTCTTCGGCCCCCTTGGTGGTCGAACGGTTGGATTCCAATTTTTGTTGAGATGTAAAAAGGAAATCACCCAAATCCGCTCGAAGCCCTCCAAATCTTGTAGAGCAATGGACGGGATTTGATCTGCAAACAGTTCGATGCGCGCCTCGACCGGAACATAGTCACGCGGTTCTTGTCGCAATTGCGATTGACGCGGCGTACCGTGGCGCTCTGTGTATGGAGAATGTACCACACCAATCGCATGTAAAGCGATCGTTTGGGGTATGGGTACCGCATCCGTGTAATTTTTTTTCTCCTTTGCCATAACAGCCCTCCGGATATCGAAATGATATATCCTTTCCATACCGGGTTGTAAAAGTACGATTCCATTCGGAGAGATTTACATCGAAACCCGTATCAACTAGGTTTGAAAAACCGCAGGGGTCTGATCGTGTTGCATTAAACTGGCGGGAATCCCTCCATACAAACATCCTCCGATCGCGCCGACCAAAACCGGGCAATAGTTCGCAGAACCGGCAAACGTTAGTGCTGCGCACAAAGACTCTTCAAAGGAGTCGTAGTGCAAGAGAAAGGCAAGAGCACTTGCGAGAACGTCCGGTGCGTAACCACCCGCTGAACATGAGTCAATGGCAGGAACCATGGGACAAACACGGCGATCCAATCCTCTTTTCGATCGTTGAATTGCATCCTCCAAAGAGAGATTTTGTAAAAGGAGAGAACAGATTCGTCCGACCATGATGGATACCTGCGCCGATATTTCTGAGAAATGAGTCATTTTTGCTTCTTGATACAACGCGCGATCCAGTTCCTCTCCGGATAAAAAGATGGCGATTGGAGAAGCCCGATGAGCAGGTGCAACCCCATCGCTTGGCTGGTATGCATAACTAAGACGCACCGCTTCTTCCGGAGCATAACCATCTTCCATCAGCAAGAAGGTTCGCACCAGCGTAGCACCCGTGTCATATGCTCCGTTTCGAAACCAATTTCGATACGAAGAGAGTACGTCTTCGTATACGAAGTCACGGTTACTCTCTAACGATTGATACAACAGTAAGGCCATTCGTATCGGACCTCCATTGCGATCTCCCGCTGCGAGTCCCTGCAATAAAGGATGCACAACCACCTCCTAAGACTCTAAGTATACAAGAAATGAGTAAAAAACACGCTCCCTTCTAAAAAGCAAGATAAAATAGAGCATCTATTCCAGCCAAATACACTTGCCGAGATATCGTATCGGTATTATCAATAGCAGAAAATGAGAGGATTACATGGATGTTCGATTGCCCGATGGGTCTATACGAAGCTTTGAGAAAGAATCGATAAGCGGATTCGATATAGCAGAAAACATAAGTACGAGTCTTCTGAAAGCAGCAGTCGCGATCGAAGTGAACGGCGAGGAGCAAGATCTCTCTCGACCCGTTCCCGACCAAGCACAGGTGAATATCATCACAACCCGCTCAGAATCCGGACTCGATATCATGCGTCATACACTCACCGCACAGGTACTGGCACGCGCGGTTCGAGAACTGTACCCAGGATGTAAACTCGCTATCGGCCCAACCATCGAGCATGGCTTCTATTACGACGTCGAATTTGAAAACGCATTGTCCGTCGAAGATCTTCCTCAAATCGAAGCAAAAATGAACGAAATTATTGCGCAAAAGAATCCAATTGAACGCGTGATGACTCCCCGGGCAGAAGCGATTCAAATCTTCCAAGAAAGATCGGAACCATACAAAGTCGACATAATTGAACGCGCCGAAGGACAGGAAAGCTTTCCGCTCTACTATCAGCGCGGCAGTACTTTTATAGACCTTTGTCGAGGACCCCATCTCCCCGATCTCTCCAAAATTGGAGCGTTCAAACTCACGAAGATCGCCGGGGCATATTGGAGAGGCGATTCAAAAAACAAAATGATTACCCGCATCTACGGTACCGCTTGGAGGACGCCCAAGGAATTACGCAAACACCTCAAAATGCTCGAAGAAGCCGCAAAACGCGACCACCGAAAACTCGGAAAAGCTCTCGATCTTTTTCATTTTCAAGAAGAAGCTGTCGGACAAGTGTTTTGGCATACAAAGGGGTGGAATATTTTTCTGAGTCTACAGCAGTACATACGAGGAAAAATACGGAGATATAATTATCAAGAGGTCAACACACCACGCATCGTCAGTAATGAACTCTATCGCAAGTCCGGACACTGGGACAAATTTGGCACAGACAATATGTTTATTACGGAAGCATACGGACAAGAGTGTGCTCTCAAACCAATGAATTGCCCCTGCCACGTCCAAATCTTTAACCAAGGCAGCAAAAGCTATCGAGATCTCCCCATTCGCATGTCAGAATTCGGTACCTGTATGCGACACGAAACCCGCGGCGCGCTCCATGGAATCATGCGTGTGACCAGTATGACCCAAGACGACGCGCACATCTTCTGCACGACGGATCAAATTACCGATGAGGTTGTGATCTTGTGTGAACTCATCAAAGAGATTTATTCAGAGTTCGGTTTCGAGGATGTGTTCGTCAAGTTCTCTGACCGCCCCGAGCAGCGCGTCGGATCCGACGAGGTGTGGGATGACGCAGAAGAAGCACTCCGCAAAGCGTGTGACACAGCGAATCTACAATGGGTGCTCAACCCGGGTGAAGGTGCTTTCTACGGTCCAAAACTCGAGTTCGTTCTCCGAGATAGCATCGGCCGTCACTGGCAGTGCGGCACGATTCAACTCGACTTCAATCTCGCAGAAAGACTCGGTGCGGCCTATAAAGGCAAAGATGATCAAAAACACGCACCCGTTATGATTCACCGCGCCTTGCTCGGATCTTTGGAACGATTTATCGGGATTCTTATCGAACACTACGCTGGCCACTTCCCTCTTTGGCTGGCTCCCGTCCAAATTGTTCTCATGGGCATATCGGAAAGACAGCACGAACACATCAACAAAATGAAGACGCGTCTCGAAGCGGAGGGTTTTACCGTGATTGCAGACAACCGTTCCGAACGCATCAACTTCAAAATTCGCGAACACAGCCACCAAAAAATTCCAGTCATTGGTGTCTTCGGAGATCGAGAAGTGGAAAACAACACCGTTACCGTGCGACGTTTTGGATCCAAAAAACAAACGACGATGGGTATGGATGAGTTTGTTGAATCTCTCAAGCTTGAAGTCCAAAACAAACAGTAGGAATGACGCGCAAAACCCGCAATGAATTGATACAAGCCGATATTGATCAAGCGATTCAGTATCCTGTTCATCTCGTTGCCATACACTTTAATGATGATCACAATCTCGCTTTTTTAATACGCGCCGCGGCGTGTTTTGGCGCCAAAAGCGTCATGGTCATCGGTTCCCTACCACCATATCGGATCTTGCGGCAGCTTTCTGTTGGTTTGTGCAACTATATACCGATCCAACAGTTCTCCACCCCAAAAGACTTCTTGCTTCATGCAGAAAAAAATACGCTCGAAGTCTTTTCCATCGAATTGTGTGAAGGCGCTCAACCCATTACGGATTTTCAATTTCCAAACAAAGAGCTATGCATTGTCACCGGCCACGAAAGCGTTGGTGTACCCACTGAAATTCTGATCCGCTCCACGCCGCTTTACATACCGATGCCAGGTGTCGGCAAATGTCTCAACACGAGTCAGGCCGCCAACGTAGCACTGTTTGAGTATGTGCGTCAAAAAGGTGGCTATAATGCATCTCGGCTGGAAAAATTATAGAGACAGCAGAGAAGAGACGCGTAGCTCTAAACGTTCCTCATCGGGCGATGCGTCCAAGAGTCTCTCGTTCCATTCCGATAAAATAAAAAAGGATTCCGGCCCCAATCGTTCGATGGGGTTATGCTGAAAATTGAGCGGGCAAACGTCTATTTGATAGTAATCTTCCCGTTCTATCGCAATGGGAGCGCCGTGGGAACGACAAACAAACGGACGAACCGAATAGATGAGACATTCACCTTCTTCATCTAAAAAACTACATCGACTCCCTTTGTACGGATCATCTTCTTCTAGCTTTTTGGCTCTTTCCGCAACCGTGGGGTTTTCGAGCAGAAATTCTACAATATTGTAGGCTTCAATCTTTAGAACGGTCAGACCAGGCTCGCAACAACTATGACAGCCTCGTCTACACTGGAAAGAGCCTCGATTTTGGGCACGGATCTCTGAGAAATGAAGATCGGCATCTTGTAACAGTCTTTGGTACCATTCCAAACTCATGTAGACCTCTTTAATCATCTGATAGAAGCTTCTTTTAACCCCTTTACCACATCTAACGCGCTCTCATCAAGCGTAAAGAGAAACGATATTCTTCGGGAAAGCACGATGACAAACCGAAAAAAAACGCCAAGTTGGTATACAATAAACAAGAGCCTGACGATACAATTGAAGCAACTTGGAAACTGTATGTCCACATTTAAAAGTATTACCAAAGAAGAATGGATTGCCAAAATCCAAAAAGAGAGAAAGGGAGCGGATCCATCCGGAATTCTACATCGCAAAACCCTCGATGGCTTCTTTCTCGACATACTTCATACGACCGCAGAACCGGCAAACATCTCTTTTCCCGATTCATCTCGATGGATAAAATGTCAAGAGTACGGCATGTTTACTCCACAAGCACTCAATCAGTGTCTCTTGCGAGACCTACAGGGAGGATGTGATGGTGCCCTGATTCGATTGGATTCCGGACTGGCATCAGGTGAAGCCTTTGTCGGTGATGGCACCTCTTTGTGGAATGTAGACGGATGGGATCAAGCCTTAGATGGTGTTTACTTAGAGGGAATGCCACTCCACATCGAATCCGGCAGCGCTGCTTTTTGTGTGGGTGCAACCTTATTGGCTTGGCAAATGGAACGTAAAGTCTCCAATGTTCAGATTCACTACGGTCTGGATCCGCTGGGAGCCTTCGCGCAAAGTGGTATACGACTAGAGTCCATGTCCGCACTGTACCAAAAAGGCAAAGAGTTCTACGAATGGGTGCAGCCTTTACAGCCGGAATCTCGTATTTTTCGTGTCTCAAGTGAACCATATCACATGGCGGGAGCTTGTCGCACCCGAGAGTTATCCATAATTTTGGCGACCATCGCAGAATACTTACGTCATTTGGAAATTTCCCCACAAGAACTTTCCAAACAGCTGACTCTCTATCTCCCAATGGGGAGGGATATTTTTGAAAACATTGCGGTTTTGCGTTCGATTCGCATGCTCTATTCACACATGTTTGATGCGTGTGGCGTAAAAGCAACCCCGTATATCCATGCAAAAACATCCCAAAGGATGCTCAGCATTTATGATCCATGGGTCAATATGCTCCGCAGCACCACTGCCGGCTTCTCTGCGGCCGTTGGGAAAGCGGATTCTATATCGATTTCCCCCTATGATGCCCGACTCGCAACGGACACCGAACTCGGAGCGCGTGTCGCGCGCAATACGCATCATCTCCTATCTGACGAATGCCATTTGGATCAACTGTTCGATCCGGGACTGGGATCGTACTATATCGAAAATTACACCCATACACTCTCTGAAAAAGCATGGGAAGCCTTCCAAACGATCGAATCAAGAGGTGGACTCTACGCAATGTTGCGGAAGCGATCCGTTAGAGCACTGCTGGAGGAGGACTGGCGTCAGCGCAAAAAACGAATCGTGACCGGGAAAATGTCAATTATTGGCTGCAACCTTTATCCACAACCAGAAGAGAAACCCGTCATATCGCTCGCGAATACCGCAGATGAAACACGCAGACAATCAGAATACTATTTTGCACGAGGCGCCAGCCCAACCATCGGCGGCTCAACGTTGCCGTCTATCATACCTCTGTTCCACGAAGGCTTGACAACCAATGAACTGATGGATGGCATCTTTTTCTACAAAAAGAAAGTCATCCCTCCCCTTCCGGTGCACTATGATGCTGAACCGTTCGAGAAACTGCGCGCGCTCCCCAGTCAGCCCATTCCATTATTGAAGATTGGCTCAGAAGCCCAGTGGAGCGCGCGGGCACAATTTGCGGAACAATTTCTGTGTAGTGGCGGAATCGCGTGCTCACATCATATCCTGCCGTTTGAAGACAATCTCCATAGCATTCTTGAATGTTCTAAAAACGTAGATTCTGCTGTAATTTGTATCTGTGGGCCAGATGGGTACTACACCGACAACCTAATATCATCCCTGCGCTCCTACGGTAAAGTCCTCGTGGTTGGTCGACCTTCAGAACGCGCGGTGCAACCGTGGAAATACATGTACCGTGGGTGTAATATGGTGGAGCTGCTTCAATCGATTCTATCGGAGACAACATGATTCCTGATTTCCAAACCATCCCTTTTCGCAGTCCGAAGAGTACGCGTGAGGGTGCTTCTCACGAACATATGGGCGGGTATCCAGGATTTCCACCCTATCTTCGCGGCCCATACAGCACGATGTACGTCGGGCGTCCGTGGACGATTCGTCAATATGCTGGTTTTTCGACGGCAGAGGCATCCAACGCTTTCTATCGACGAAACTTGGCGGCGGGTCAAAAAGGCTTATCTATCGCCTTCGACTTGGCTACGCATCGCGGATACGACTCCGATCACCCTCGCGTAGTCGGAGATGTCGGCATGGCGGGGGTCGCCATCGATTCCATTCTCGACATGCGGATCCTCTTTCAGGGCATTCCGCTGGACAAAATGAGTGTTTCGATGACAATGAACGGTGCTGTCTTACCCATTTTAGCCCTATACATTGTTGCAGCAGAAGAGCAAGGCGTCGCAGCAAAGCAGTTGAGCGGCACGATTCAAAACGATATTTTAAAAGAATTTATGGTTCGGAATACTTATATCTATCCACCGGATCCCTCCATGCGGATCATTTCCGATATCTTTCGCTATACCGCCACATACATGCCCAAATTCAATTCCATTTCCATATCCGGTTACCATATGCAAGAAGCGGGCGCTACGCCGGCACTTGAACTGGCGTACACCTTGGCCAATGGCCTCAGTTACGTGAAAGCGGGTATTGCTGCGGGACTATCCATAGACTCTTTCGCTCCCCGACTCTCATTCTTTTGGGGAATTGGTATGGATCCATTCATGGAGATTGCAAAACTTCGTGCGGGTCGATTTCTTTGGGCGCATATGATTAAGCAATTCCAACCCCAAAACCCCAAGTCTATGGCGCTTAGAACGCATTGCCAAACGTCCGGATGGTCTTTGACCGCGCAGGATGTGTTCAACAATGTTGGTCGAACCGCTCTAGAGGCAATGGCCGCAACCATGGGTCACACGCAGTCTCTGCATACCAACTCTTTGGATGAAGCCATCGCCTTGCCCACTGATTTTTCCGCGAGAATCGCTCGCAATACGCAATTGCTTTTACAGAAGGAATCCGGTATTTGCAATGCGGTTGATCCGTGGGGTGGCTCCGTACATCTGGAAAAATGCACCAAAGACATTATTCTTCAAGCCCAAAAATATCTCAAAGAGATAGACGATCTCGGCGGGATGCCCAAAGCGATATCGGAAGGATATCCAAAACTCAAAATAGAAGAATCCGCGGCACGCATACAGGCCAAGATTGACTCGGCACAGCAAGTGATCGTTGGCGTGAACAAGTATAAAATGGATACCGAGGACGATATAGACATTCTCGCGGTAGATAACGAGAAGGTTCGCAATGCACAACTCGCACGTTTGAAGCAACTAAGAGAGCAACGAAATTCAACGGAAGTACAACAAAGCCTGGCCGCCTTGGAGTCCGCAGCACGAGAAGAAAGTGGCAATCTATTGTCTCTCGCAGTAGATGCCGCAAGAGCAAAGGCGACCGTCGGAGAGATTAGTTTGGCATTGGAAAACGTCTTCGGACGCCACAAAGCCGTTATCCGAAGCGTATCAGGAATTTATCAATCAGAAATGGGTACCGATCAAACAAAAATCAAAGCTTTGAACGACCGAATTGAGCGATTCATTGAACTCGATGGTCGACGTCCTCGCATCTTGTTGGCAAAAATGGGACAGGACGGTCATGATCGTGGTCAAAAAGTGATTGCAGCCGCGTTTTCGGATATGGGTTTTGATGTGGACATCGGTCCTCTCTTTCAGACCCCAGCCGAAACAGCGAAACAGGCCGTGGAAAACGACGTGCACATCGTCGGTGTAAGCTCGCTGGCTGCTGGGCATCTCAGTTTGGTTCCTGCACTTCGCTCGGAACTGCGTAAATACGAACGAGACGATATTTTACTCGTTGTCGGAGGGGTAATTCCTCCCAAAGACTACGACGATCTGTACCGATCTGGAGCCGCCGCTATCTTTGGTCCAGGAACGGTTATCGCCGATGCAGCGAACGCGTTACTGGAGCGTTTGGAGGTAGAACTTGCCGAAGCGACTTAGCGTAGCGCAATATGAGCAAGGCGTACGAAAAGGTGATCGATCGGTTCTCGCTCGCGCGATCACACTGGTAGAGAGTCGAAAAAAAAGCGACCAAATTTTGGCGCAAGCGCTCTTGAATCAAATTCTGCCGCATACCGGAAAGGCCATACGAATCGGTATTAGCGGTCTACCAGGCGTCGGCAAATCAACCTTATTGGATCTACTCGGAATGAAATTAATCGAGCAAGGCATGAGCGTAGCTGTGTTGGCCATCGATCCATCGAGCACATTACGAGGGGGAAGCATACTCGGAGACAAAACGCGTATGCAAAATCTCTCTTTGCATCCCAACGCATTTATTCGGCCAACGGCAAGCGATACGACATTGGGAGGAGTTGCGCGTAAGACCCGTGAAGCTCTCTTTTTGTGTGAAGCTGCTGGATTTGATGTCGTCATCGTTGAAACCGTGGGTGTTGGGCAATCAGAGATTACCGTATCACACATGGTCGATTGCTTTGTTGCTCTGATGCTTCCCGGTGGAGGAGATGAATTACAGGGCATAAAGAAGGGGGTTCTCGAAGTCGCAGATATCATCGCAATCAACAAAGCCGATGCCGAACGGATTCCACTGGCACGGGCAACACTGCGCGAGCATCGAGCGGCTCTGAGATACCTAAGACCCAAAAATAATCACTGGAAACCCCAAGCCATTGCCATTAGTGCGATCACGGGCAGCGGAGTGGACGATCTGTGGGCACTCATATGTGAACACAGAAACGTTTTGGAAGAGAGTCATCATCTGTCTCTTCTTCGACAGACCCAGCGTAAACGTTGGATGTGGGATCTTATTCGCGAATCACTCTTGGAAAAATTTCAACAACATCCCGATGTGAAGACGTCCCTGGAGACAACAGAAGAATCCGTTGCCCATGGACTGCAAACCGCTACAACGGCAGCCCAAACGCTACTGGACTTGTTCGCAAAGAAGTAATTTCAGCGCATTCCATACAGACGATTCATTTTTTCTCCAATTAACCTATTCAGAACAGATTAAGAGAATCAATACACGCGATCGAAATTGGGAGCATCCATGAGCATCGTATTTGGTTTTAAAGTAATCCGATCTTACAAATCTCCGGTGGCAGAATACTCCTTTCTCACCTCCGATCCGGATCGTCTCGCCATTGAGTTTCTCCCACGTTACCACGGAAACGCATTTCTTTCGGATTCGCTCGGTCTCATTGTCGAGTTCTTACAGAGTGTCGATATCGATGGACTGGCAATCCTAGAAGAATTTGAACCTACGCAAGGAAGCCTCTTGTATGAGATCGAAGGCAAACGTTCTCTACTTGAGCTTCTTCAAAACGCCCGTTCGCCTCTTGGAACCCGTGCAGCTTTAGAGTTGGTTGGTAAAATCTGCGAAGTGTTGGTGGAGACCAGCTATGCAGCTTCGATGTATGCCATCGAAGCACACGGAAACCTGTGCTTCCAAAATATTTTATTACACGAAGATGGACGCATACAACTTCTGAATTACGGCATTCCCTCTTTGGATGTGATCGATTACAAAAACAGTCTCGTCAATAGTTTGCCTGTGGAAACCTTGCGATTTGCACCACCGGAGCGACTTAACTTCGAACCGGAAGACGGAAACTCGGACGCTTTTTCGCTATCCTTGATGCTTTTCTACTTCATTACAGGCCAAGATCTATACCAAGGTAACGAAAAAGAAGTCGCACAACAAGCCAAGTCCGGTATACCGTACAAAAATATTTTACAGTACGATCTTCATCCTTCCATTGTGTCCCTACTATCCAAAAGCCTTCGACCCAATCCCTTTGAGCGCTTCTACAATCTCGAAGAATTTCAAGAGGAACTTCAAAAACTATCCCCCGAATCTTTCTCAGGAAAATCTCTGAAAGAATTCTTGCAGCACATACATTCGGACTCTGCAGAAGAGACTCCCGCAGAATCTACGACGCAGACACCCGAGCAAAAGCAAACCGAGAAAGCACAAGAAGAAGAACAAAGACTCAAAGAGGAAGAGGAGAAGCTCAAAGAGGAAGAAGAAAGGCTCAAAGAGGAAGAACGGAAACGAGAAGAAGAAGAAAGACGCAAACTAGAAGCGGAAGAGCAAAGACTACGGGAAGAGGAGGAAAGACTACAAAGAGAGGAAGACGAACTTAAGCGAATACAAGAAGAGCACGAAAGACGAATACAAGAAGAAGAAGAAAGACTCAAAAGAGAAGAAGAAAGACTCAAAGAAGAAGAAATCGCACTCCAAAAA